>OMIE01000084.1 GCA_900299025.1 Burkholderiaceae bacterium | reverse complement strand
TGCGGCCCTTGGCGCAAGCCTAAGCCAGGGCCCTGCACAAGCCATGGCCGTGTTTACCGCATTGGCTGTCGGGATGGCACTACCCTATGGCGCGCTGGCACTCCAGCCGCAATGGATTCATCGACTCCCTAAGCCCGGTCCCTGGATGCTTTGGACCCGTAAGGCGATGGCGTTTCCGATGTTTTTTGCCGCTGTATGGCTTGCTTGGGTTTATGTGTTGCAAACTGATCTTGAGTCGGTGCTTCGCTTGGGCTTTTCAGCCGTATGTCTGCTTTGTGCCTGCTGGCTCTATGGCGAAAGAGTGCAAAGCGGATGGATGCGTTCGCAGTCCCGTCGCTTTAGCGCAGCCTTCAGCCTGGGCTTGCTTGTCCTAAGCCTTGGCCTTCCCATTGCCGGTTTACAACACGACGAGCGGCGCGACCCTGATGCGTTGAAGCAAAGCCTTGAGCCTCAAACTGCAAGCGCCTGGTCGACGTGGTCGCCTGAGGCGGTCGATCGGGCATTAAATGCTGGCG
This sequence comes from Burkholderiaceae bacterium, assembly GCA_900299025.1. GTDB lineage: Bacteria > Pseudomonadota > Gammaproteobacteria > Burkholderiales > Burkholderiaceae_E > UBA3064. Next base: position 21,291 of record OMIE01000084.1, on the reverse strand, counting down.
AGATCGTGTTTATTGACTTTACGGCTGCCTGGTGTGTGAGCTGTCAGGTGAATAAGCAATTGGTGCTTTCAACTGATGCGGTTTCGCAGCTTTTCGAAACACACAAAGTTCGCAGCTTTCGAGGTGATTGGACCAAACAAGACCCACGGATCACAGAAACGCTAAGCCAATATGGCCGACGCGGGGTACCGCTTTACTTGGTTTTGCGCCGTGATCGAACGCCTCAGGTATTACCTGAAGTGCTGACCTACGGTTTGGTACGCGATGCGGTACTGACTGCCGCTGCACCTTGATCCATAACCAAGCTCATGCTGCTAAGGCCTTGTTCCTGGGCAAGCAAAAAGATTCGGGAGATTTGCGCATAGGAAACACTGGCATCAATCCTTAATTGCAATTCGGGTTGCGGCCTTTGTGCCGCTGCTTGGGCAAAGCGCTCGGCCAGTAAGGCTTCCCTGTCGACAGGTTCCCGATTCAGCCGCATGCTGCCATCGGCTGCAAGTTCGAAAAGCAAGTGATTGACATCGCCTGTTTGATGTCTTTCTAGCGTCGCCCCTGCCTGCGTGCCGGGTAGATCAAGCTTGAGTAGCGGTAGTAAAGCTGGTGTTGTCACCATAAAAATGACAAGCAATACCAACATCACATCGACAAAGGGTGTGACATTGATATCGCTGATGAACTCGCCGCGCTCAGACTCGCTCCCTGGTGCCGAACCCAACGCCGACGGCGCTCGATCTGTTCTACTCAAGCCGCTCATGGGCTTATCGCTTGTGCCGATGCTGTTTCCTGGCGGGATCTCGACTCGCTGATGATAATCGCTCTTAAATCTTCAGCTAAAGTCCAAAGATCTTGCGCTAAGTCCTTGCGCATCCTTGAAAAACGGTTGTATGCAACCACAGCAGGCAGTGCAACAGCGATCCCTGCAGCAGTCATCAACAAGGCCTCGCCCATGGGTTGGGCGACAGCTTGAATCGAAGCCTCGCTGACTTGGGCGATCTCACTAAGCGCACCGAAAATACCCCAAACGGTCCCGAAAAGCCCAACAAAAGGCGAGGTCGAAGCAATCGAAGCAAGCATGCCCAGCCCACGGCTCATCGTTTGGTCGAGCGAACGCAACACGGCTCGCAATGCAATATCGCAGCGCGATTGGTGATCAAGCTGCCGGTAGCTGCCACCCGGTGCATGAAGGCCCTGAGCAGCGTCGAGCATGCGTTTGCAAAGCTCCTGTGATCGATCGCTAAAGCTGAGTGAAAGATCTTTGATGTTTCCGTGTTTAATCAGTGCGTTGGATAGATTTTCGACATTTCTTCTCATCCATCGAAGCGTTAGCCATTGTCGAATCATCACAGTCCAGCTGCTGATCGACATCAGTGCGAGCAGGGCGCCTGTCGCGACGATCCCTGCATCAATAACCATGCTTGAGACCGAAGTGGATGTTGGCAGTCAGAAAACCCTGCTTGTTGCCACAGTCAAATCGCTTGCCACCGAAGCGATACGCCCATAACCCCCGTGAATTAATCTCCTGGGCAAGCGCATCGGTAAGCTGGATTTCACCACCGCTGCCAGGACCTTGGGTGGCGAGGGTTTGAAGTACCTGGCCATGCAAAATATACCGACCGACGATTGCAAGGTTCGATGGCGCTTCTTCAAGCGCGGGCTTCTCAACAACGCCGCGCAAGCGCATCAACAGGCCTTCGTCGCTCTCTGGGGCGACGATGCCATATTGACTAACGTCTTTGCCCGCAACCTGCTCGACCGCAATCACGCTGCCGGTTTGGTCACGCATGGCACGCAACATTTGCGAAAGCACGCCACTCGGTGAACCGTCGATCAAATCATCGGGCAACATGACCGCGAAATGTTCATCAGGATTGATCAATGGGCTAGCGCATGCGACTGCGTGACCTAATCCGAGCGGTATCGGTTGACGCACAAAGAGCACTTTGACGTGGGAAGGCACAATGTTGCGCACCAGTTCGAGTGCCGCGGTTTTCCCCTTAGCCTCCAATTCGGCTTCAAGCTCTGGCGCTCGGTCAAAATAATCTTCAACAGCACGCTTTGAGCGGCCCGTGACGAAAATCAAGGTGTCGCAACCTGCCTCAATCGCTTCATCCACTGCGTATTGGATGATCGGACGGTCGACGATGGGAAGCATTTCTTTGGGAATACTCTTGGTGGCTGGCAGAAATCGCGTGCCCATACCAGCAACAGGAAAAACAGCCTTTCTGATTCGCATGCTCACGGCTTAAGCCCCTCGATGTCCGATAAACCAAGTACGGCCTGCATGTCATACAAACCGCTTTGTTTTGCTTGCAGAAATCGGCAGGCACGCAAACTGCCCAGTGCATAGTTGGCTCGACTGCTTGAGCGGTGAGTGATCTCGACACGTTCGCCGGTACCCGCAAACATAACCGTATGATCGCCAACAATATCGCCAGCTCGAATCGTCGAGAAACCAATACTTGTTTGTTTGCGCGCTCCCGTGTGTCCATGGCGTGCAAAAACTCCGTCGCTCTTCAAATCCCGACCGAGGGTTTTGGCAATCACGTCACCCATAGCAAGCGCGGTGCCAGACGGTGCGTCGACCTTATGCCGGTGATGCGCTTCGATCACCTCAATGTCGTAGTCCTGATTCAAAAGGGAGGCAGCAATCTCTAAGAGCTTGAGGGTGACGTTGACCCCAACACTCATATTGGGTGCAAAGACGATGGCTATCCGCGCTGCGGCCTGAGAGATCCTGTCCTTGTCATGCTCGCTCAGTCCTGTTGTACCGATCACCATTTTCACACCGAGCCGCTCACAAGCCTGCAAATGCGCCATACAAGCTTGTGGCTGCGTGAAGTCGATCAAGACCTCAGCGTGTTTTAAAACATCGTCAGTCTGATCGCTCAGGGCAATGGATGTGGCTATGCCCTGGCTCTCGCCCGCATCACGTCCTAACAAGGGATGAGTGCTGACTTCAAGCGCACCCACGAGTTGCGCGTCGCTTGCGTGATGAACCGCTTCAATAAGCATTCGTCCCATTCGGCCCGCAGCGCCGGCAATGGCAATTCGCACCATTATCAATACTCCTTAAGATTATCGATCGTTTGCGCGCGGCGGGCGATAGCCGGGTACCGCCGGGTCCTTCCCATCGTCGCTTGCAGGCAGGCTGTCCGCTTCCACACGTGCAACGCGCTGCTGCCCGTCAAAGAAAACCGTTACCCGCCTCGTGTCATGACGAAGATCGGGCCATTGCATCCGAAACACATAGATCCAGCGATCGTCGCGAAAGCTATTGATGAGAAGTGGCTGGCCCAAAACAAATTGCACCTGATTACGCGTCATGCCGGCGCGGATTTGCTCAAGCTGATCCTGGGTGATGTAGTTGCCTTGTTGTACCGTCGTGCGATAGGGCGAAAACATGCTTTGAAGGCGGCTTCTTGCCCCAATATCTCGATCCTGGTCAGCAGCCTTTTCAGTCGTTGCACGACGCCATTGCTCCGGCAGTGGATTGAAGTCCTTGATGCTGCCACATCCACCGAGTAAACCGAGTATTGCACCAACAAAGCACATGCGCACCGCGATCGGTACAGACATGATGCTCGCCACAGGTGCATGTTGCTGAACCTTGGCGCAGGACACGCGAGCCGTTTGGGTGATGGGCTGTTCAGTCAATGGCACAGTTGTTGCTCCTTCGGTTCATGACTGGGTTGTAAAGTTGAATGCTAAGCCATTCCTGGCGCTTGGATCTGCAAGGGTAATGCCGGAGTTCAAGCGGCGAGCCAGTATGATACGGAGAACCTTTGATGTCGGATCATGACCACGCACCAAGAACTCAAGAGCATCGGCTTGAAAGCCACCTTGCCTCGACAGCGTATTCTCGCAGCCTTCCAGTCGGGCCGCTTACGCCACATGAGTGCCGAGGATGTGCAGCAAGCCTTGTTGAGCGAGGACATATCAGTCGGACTCGGCACGGTCTATCGGGTGTTATTGCAATTCGAGCAAGCGGGCTTGCTGCGCCGAGCCAATATCGATTCGGGCCGTGCATTCTTCGAACTCGAAGAGGGCGAGCATCACGATCATTTGCTGTGCCTCGATTGTGGACGTGTTGTCGAGTTCTTCCATCCGGAGATCGAGCGATTGCAAACCGAAATTGCCGGGGAACGGGGCTTCAGACTCGAAACACACAGTCTGGCATTACACGGTCGTTGCACACGGGAATCCTGTGAGCACCGCCCCTCTCGCGACCCCGTCTAAGGATCTCTATGATGAGATGTACCTCCCAACTGGCGAGGTGCGTCCGCATTACGCGAGTTTTGCCCAGTGGTTTGCGTCGCAGTCGGGCGACGCGATGGCAGTCAAGCGTGCCGAGGCTGATTTATTGTTTCGACGCATCGGTATTACCTTTTCTTTATCCGGTGATGAAGGTGGTACCGAACGCTTAATTCCCTCTGATCTGATTCCACGAATCATCGATGCAAGTGCATGGGAATTGATGGAGCAGGGCCTTGTGCAGCGTGTGAAAGCCTTAAATCGCTTTCTACACGATGTTTATCACGATCAAGCGATTCTTCGCGCTGGTATCGTTCCCGCCGAGCAGGTGTTAGCGAATGCGCAATTCCTGCCGATGATGATGGGGCTAAATCTCCCTCACCAAACCTATGCGCATGTGGTTGGCGTTGACATTGTGCGCCACAACGATGGTCGCTTTTTTGTGCTTGAGGACAACCTGCGCGTGCCGTCGGGCGTGTCCTACATGCTGAGTAATCGCAAAATGATGATGAGGCTCTTCCCGGACCTTTTCCGAAGGGTTGGGGTTAGACCGGTTGAGCACTATCCGGCGCTCCTATTGCAAACGTTGCGTTCATCAAGCCTTGTTGATGACCCCACGGTTGTGGTGCTCACCCCTGGTCGATACAACAGCGCTTACTTTGAGCATGCCTTCCTCGCCAAGCAAATGGGTGTTGAATTGGTCGAGGGTCAAGATCTTTTCGTTCGGCAGGGCGTGGTTTATATGCGAACCACTGACGGGCCTAAGCGTGTGGACGTCATCTATCGGCGACTAGATGATGTTTTTCTCGATCCACTTGCGTTTCGAGCCGACTCGATGCTTGGCGTTCCAGGGCTGGCAGCGGCTTACCGCCTTGGCGAGGTGGTAATTGCCAATGCGCTGGGCACAGGCGTTGCAGACGATAAGTCGATTTATCCCTACGTACCGGAGATGATTCGCTTTTATCTTGGCGAGTCGCCGATTCTGGAAAATGTACCGACCTGGCAATGTAGACGTCCCGATGATTTGAACTATGTACTCGCTCACCTACCTGAACTGGTCGTCAAGGAAGTTCATGGTGCCGGGGGCTATGGCATGTTGGTCGGACCCGCGGCATCGCGGGAAGAGATCGAGGTCTTTGAACAAGTTTTACGCTCCAATCCTTCCAACTACATAGCCCAACCCACGCTTTCGCTGTCAGCCTGTCCAACCTATGTTACACAGGGTGTTGCACCACGACATATCGACTTGCGTCCATTTGTTTTGGTTGGGCGTGATATCCGCATGGTGCCTGGAGGGCTTACCCGCGTCGCGTTGCGCGAGGGCTCGCTTGTTGTGAATTCATCACAAGGCGGTGGTACGAAGGACACCTGGGTTCTTGAGAAGGAGCGGCCTTAATGCTTGCACGCGTTGCTTCTGAGCTTTACTGGATGTCGCGTTATTTGGAGCGAGCAGAAAGCATGGCTCGCATACTTGAGGTGTGCTCATCGATCGCGCTTTTATCGTCCAAAGGTGAATCGCAAGACGATTTGGCGGTTTCCGAACCTTTGGTGATTACCGATACCGAGGATGCCTTTCGAGCAAGTGGCCGGGCTTTGCGCATGGATCAAGTCGCCCAGTTTCTCGCCTGGGACGAGAAGCATCCCTCATCGATTAGCAATTGCATTCAAGCATGCAGAGAAAATGCCCGCTCGGTACGAGGTGCGATTACCGCAGAGATGTGGGAATGCATCAACGATACCTGGCTGCAAATCCAGCAGCGCCGCAACCACATGCTTAATGATGAACGTGCGCTGGACTCGGCTTTTTTTGAATGGGTGAAGGAGCGCTCGCATTTGTTTCGCGGCGTTACTTTTGCAACGATTCAGCGCGATCAGCCTTATTTGTTTATCAGGCTGGGCACTTATCTTGAGCGCGCAGACAATACGGCGCGTATTCTTTCGGTCAAGACAAGACAGCGCGAACAGGCCGATTTGGTTGCAGACTATTACCGCCTTGGAGCCGTCTTGCGCTCCGTTTCTTCGCTTGAGGCCTACCAGGACATTTATCGTGATGCCATCGATGCGGATCGCGTGGCTGAGTTGCTCATCTTTAGTGAGCGCGTCCCGAGGTCATTGAGATTTTGCGTCGACGAGATATGCCAGATTCTCGAGCGATTACCTTCTCAAAGCGGCAGGGCAGCCAGGCGCTTAGCTGTTCAACTTCAGGCAAGGCTTCGGTACGGTGACCTGCAAGAGGTTTATGAGCGTGGTTTATATGACTATTTGGATCGATTCATTGAATATAACACCGAGGTTGGGATTGCGATTGGCCAGGCTTATCTTGAACTACACGGCTAAGGCCACCCACCGGGCAAATGCTCCTCATGGCTACGCTTAAAATTATTCACTCAACCGAGTATCGCTACAGTAAGGCAGTGCGGCGAAGCGCCCAGGTCTTAAGGCTTACGCCCTCAAGCAGCCTCAATCAACAGGTCATCAACTGGCAGCTTCATGCGCCAGGGTCCTTGCGCTCCTTTGTCGATGCTTATGGCAATCAGAGTCACCTCTTAACCATCGATGAATCGCATCTTGTGATCGACATCAAGGCCCTCGGTACGGTCGAGGTCTTTGATCACGCAGATGGTGAAGCGCTCGGTCCCATACCGGCTGCTGTTTTTCAGCGTCCCACACCACTTACCGAGTGCAGCCCAGAGATGCTCGCATTTCTGGATCCGCTTCGCGCGATGATTCGTGCGCGGCCCTTGTTTGGTCTTACCGATCTCGCTTCGGCTTTACTTGAGCGGATGCCCTACAGTCCTGGGTCAACCACGGTTGCATTTAGCGCAGCGCAAGCTTTCGAGGCTGCACGCGGTGTGTGTCAGGACCATACCCACGCCTTTCTTGCTTGTTGTCGTGTGCTTGGTTTAGCAGCCCGGTATGTGAGTGGCTATGTGCAGGCTAGCGACAACAACGCTTCGGGGGGCGAGTCGTCTGCTTCGGTGGCAAGCCATGCATGGGCGGAAGCGTGGATTGGTAATCGTTGGGTGAGCTTTGATATCAGTAACGCGAGCGCAGCAGGCTCCGGGCATGTGAAGCTTGCCGTCGGGCTTGACTATCTCGATGCCTGCCCTATCCGCGGCGTCAGGCTTGGCGGCGGCGATGAATCGATGAACGCAAGTGCCGAGGTACAAGCCTTGCATGTGATCCATGCGTCACCGCTTCAGATGGTGCAAAATCAGTGACGGGGCGACGTTTTGCCCTCAGTCGCGACAAGTCTTTGCCGTCGTGGCGGGCGAGTCTTAGCCGTCGCTGTATAACGTCTTAACCATCCACGTAAAGGTCCAGGCCCTTGACTTATTGTGTTGCTATCGCGCTTGAGCAGGGCCTATTGTTTGCCTCTGATTCGCGCACTAATGCCGGTGTCGATCATGTTTCGAGTTTTTGCAAAATGTCGATTTTTGAGCAAGCCGGACAAGGGGCCATCGTCTTGCTCAATAGCGGCAACCTCGCAACAACGCAACAGGTTGTTTCGCGACTTCGAAAACACGAAATGATCCACGACAAGGCGCTCACCTCAATGGACTCCTTGTTTTCGGTCGCCGAGTTGGTTGGTGAGACCTTGCGTGCTGTGATTTCGCACACCAAGGGCGAGACCGTTGGCCAGAGCGATGTTGACTTCAGTGCGACATTTTTAGTCGGTGGACAAGTGCGTGGCGAGCAAGCGAGGCTTTTTTTAGTCTATCCGCAGGGTAATTTCATCGAATCGACCGTCGATACGCCTTTTTTCCAAATCGGCGAGAGCAAATACGGTAAGCCGATTCTGGATCGAGTCATTCGGCCAGAAATCGCCATGTCAGAAGCGGTCAAATGCATGCTCGTTTCATTTGACTCAACCATTAAAAGTAATTTATCGGTAGGCCTTCCGATTGATTTGGCACTTGTTAAACAAAACGAACTAAAAATTGCGCAACGTTTCCGTATTGATATCGATGATCACTATTTCCGTGATTTGCGACAGGGTTGGGGCCAGGGATTGAGAAAAGTGTTTAACGAGCTTCCGGTTCCTGACTGGCTTGCTCTCGATACCGCGGACCTAACTCAACCAGGAGCTTAAACATCTGATCGGCAGCCGGCGAAAGACTTCGTCCTTTGCGGGTAATCAAACCGAGATGTCGTTTAACAACCGGATCAACAAGATCAACGCTACAAAGTGTAGGATGGTCCGAAGCTGGCATGGCAAGTGACGGTACCGCGCCAACGCCAAGTCCTGCCTCAACCAGGCCAATCAGCGTTGTTACATTGACAACTTCATGACGGCTTTGCGGTCTGCCTTCGGTGTTGGCAAGTGCAAGGTCAATAAGTAGCCGGTTGCCCGAGCGTTTGCTAAAGCTAAGAAAGTCATGAGGCCCGAGTTCAGCCCAACGCACAGCAGGCTTTTTGGCAAGTGGGTGATCTTTCCTGCAGGCAACAACAAAGCGATCCTCATGAAAGCTTAAAAATTCGATATCGGGCTCTTCTCGACCGATATAGTTAATGCCAAAATCGACCTCACCATTAACCACGGCACTCAAGACCTCGTTGGCGCCGTCGTCAAGGACCTTGACCTTTATCCGCGGATAGCGTTCGTGGTAACGCGATATGACTTGAGGCAAAAAATAATAGACCGCAGAAGGAACGCAGGCGATGGTGACTTCGCCCATGCGTGTGGCAGCGACCTCGCGGATACCGAGTAGGGTTTGATCAAGATCGTCAAGAATCAGTCGTACTTTTCTCGCAAAATCGCGTCCCACGGCTGTGAGATTCACCCGTCTTGTGCTGCGGTCAAATAGCCTCACGCCAAGCGCGTTTTCGAGTTTTTCAATCCGCCGACTTAAGGCGGGTTGGGAGATGTGAATGGACTCGGCCGCACGATGAAAGCTGCCGCGTTCGGCGAGCGCCGCAAAGGCTTGCAGGTCAGCCAAGTCGAAATTAATGCTCACGATCAGCCTTGATGCTGCCGTTCATGGTCGTCGCTATCCTGACCCAGATCCAGTGCGGTCAAGCCGCAGCATCTCTTTGGCTGCACGGCGGGTGGTTTCCGTGATGGCTTTGCCACCGAGCATGCGGGCAATCTCTTCGCAGCGCTCTTTGGGGTCAAGCGCCCGCACATCGCTATAAGTCATGCCATCTTGCTCACGCTTGAGCACCTTGAACTGTTGGTGGGCCTGGCTTGCAACCTGAGGAAGATGTGTCACGCACAAGACCTGCCGGCTTTGGCCTAGCTCGCGCATCAATTCGCCGATCGCCTGGCCAACTGCCCCGCCAACGCCCGCATCAGCCTCATCGAAGATGAGCGTTGGCGTGGGATTACTTTGCGCTGCCGCTGTGCTGATGGCCAATGCAATACGCGATAGCTCTCCGCCCGATGCAGTTTTCGCCAAAGGTCTTGCTTCGGCGCCGGCATGGGCTTGCCAGAAAAAGTTCACGCGATCCATACCGTGAGCTTGAGGATCAATCGCATCAAACACAAGGCTTAGCTTTGCCTTTGGCATGCCAAGTGCGGGAAGCAAGGCATTAACGCTGTCTGAAAGGCTAAGCGCTGTAGCCTGCCGTGCCGATCGCAAGGCCATGCCAAGTATGCGCAGTTCGTCGAGTGCCTCACTCATTTGTCTTTCAATATCGGCAACATCGCTAAGCGCTTCCAGTTCGCGACGTTCTTCGAGAAAGGCCTCTTGACGCTCGGCCAGTTCCTCGGGCGCAAGCCTCAGCTTTCTCGCTGTTTGATGCAATAGGCTCATTCGCGCTTCGACTTCGGCAAATCGGGCCGGGTCAGCTTCAGCGCGCTCAAGGTCATGACGCAGCTGCTGCGCTGCTTCTTCGAGTTGAATGCGCGCATTGTCAAGCAATTCAAGGCTTGCGCTTAGGGATGGATCAACATCAATGCATGACGCCAACTTGGCGCTCATGCGATACAGCCGACTTAGCACAGCATCATCGCCATCCACGCATTGCTCAAGGGCAGTGTGTATGGCCTCAAGTAGTTTTTCACCGTGTGAGAGGCGATGGTGTTCAGCCTGAATCGCTTCCCATTCCTTGGCTTTTGGTTGTACGTCTTGCAAGCTGTCAAGCATCCATTGCAGCTGCTCGAGTCTCAGCTGCCCCTCGGCAAGACGCGTCTTCGCATGGTCAAAGCGGTCGCGAAGCAGGCTGTATTGCTGAAATCCTTTGCTGTACGCGCCAAGTAGATCGGTGTGGGAACCATACCGATCTAAACAAAGTCTTGCCGATTCACTCCCGGTTAAAGTGGCCGAAGCCTGCTGGCCGTGGGTGGTGATCAGTTGGCCCGCAAGCTCACGCAATTGCTGCATCGTTGCCGGGTGGCCATTGATATAAGCCTTGGATCGACCATCGGCGTCAAGTGTTCGACGCAACAATAATTCACCCTCGTCACCTTCCATGTCGGCGTCGCGTAGATCGCGATGGATGCGATGCCCCGGGTCAAGATCGAAGTGTGCGGCGAGGTCAGCCCGCTTGCTACCCGGTCTGACCATCTTAGGGTCCGCCCGTTCCCCACTCAAAAGGCCGAGCGCATCGATTAAAAGCGACTTTCCAGCGCCTGTTTCACCGGTAAATGCGGTAAAACCCTGCTCAAGCTGAATGCTCACCTCAGCAACAATCACGAAGTCGCGTAAATGCAGGCTCCTGAGCACGCTAACGCCTCGTTGTTTCGTAGAGTGGTGGTTCGTGCCAGTTAAGCTTTGAGCGCAGGGTGCCGAAGTAGCTGTAGCCCTCGGGATGGACGAGCCGCATGGCATGAGGAGCATGTTTGATTTGGATGTCATCGTCGATGTGCAGGTCTGAAAAAACCTGCATGTCGCCTGAGACTCTTGGCTCCCTACCTTCGACAACGCGAATCGTGATCGATACATCATCGGGTAGACAGATGGGTCGATTCGATAAGGATTGCGGGGCTATGGGCACCATGATGAAGCCGCGCAACCGCGGATGGAGAATCGGGCCGTTGGCAGACAAGGCATAGGCGGTAGACCCGGTTGGACTGGCGACAATTAAGCCGTCAGCCCTTTGGGTGGCCATGTGCTCCCCATCGACCTCGACTTCAAGTTCAATCATGCCGGCTCTCGAGGAACGATTAACCACCACATCGTTCACTGCCAGGGTTGACCACACGGGATGGCCTGCGCGGCTTACGGTTGCAGAGATCAGCCCGCGCCTTTCGATCGCGTACTCGCCGGCGAGTACGGTTTGCAGCCCCACTTCCCATTGGCTCAAGGGGATGTCGGTGACAAAGCCCACCCGTCCGTAGTTGATGCCGAGCAAAGGAACTTCCTGGGGGCCGATTTGCCTTGCAGCACCTAATAGGGTGCCATCGCCGCCAACGGAAATGACTAGATCGGCCTGCTGGGCAATCTCGGAGAAATTTAAGGACTTCCATGCCGAAAGCACTTGGCTGTCGGCAATCGATTCTTCGATAACCACCTTGTGCTTCTTAGCCTCAAGCCAGGCAGCCATGGCCGCAAGCGTGTTCTCAAGCCCAAGGGTTTGTGGCCTTCCGACAAGGGCAATCGTTTCAAAGCGCAATGACATGACTTTGATTACACCATAGATGAGCTTAGAATTTTGGTCATCATGGACCATCGTTCTCGTTTGCTATTGAAGGCGCTGGTTGAGCGCTATATCCTCGACGGCCAACCGGTCGGGTCTCGGACCTTATCGCGGCATTCCGGGCTTGACCTATCGCCCGCGACCATTCGTAATGTTATGGCCGATCTGGAGGATATGGGGTTGATTGCCTCCCCTCACACCTCGGCTGGCCGAATTCCCACGCCACGTGGTTATCGGCTTTTTGTTGACAGCCTGCTCACTGTCAAGCCGATCGAGGTCGAAAAAACCGAGGAAATGCAGGATCGGCTGCAAAGTGCTGATCCACAAAGGGTACTCGCCTCGGCAGCGAGCCTACTATCGTCGCTGTCGTCGTTCGCCGGTGTCGTGATGACCGCACGCCGAAGCTCGCGCTTTCGGCAAGTTGAATTCTTAAGGCTTAACGCCCAACGATTTTTACTGATAATCGTGACCGATCAAGGCGATGTGCAGAATCGGATCCTGATTACTGATCGCGATTATCGGCAAGAGGAATTGATCGAGGCCGCGAATTACATCAATCAACATCTCGCTGGCTTGGGTTTTGACGAGATCAAGAGCAAGCTCAGGGAGGAACTTCAACATTTGCAATTGGATATTTCGGCCTTGATGCAAGCGGCCGTGCAAACCTCTGAATCGGCCCTAAGCGAAGAGGTCGATCCGGTCGTCATCTCAGGGCAGCGAAATTTACTCGGTGTGAGCGATCTGGCTGACAACATGGAGCGCTTACGCCGCTTGTTCGACATGTTCGACCAAAAAACATCACTCTTGCAATTGCTCGATGCATCGAGCCGGGCTAAAGGCGTGCAGATTTTCATTGGCGGCGAGTCCTCGCTCGTGCCGATGGATCAACTTTCGGTTGTGGTGGCCCCGTATGAGGTTGATGGTCGAATTGTTGGCACCCTTGGCGTGATTGGTCCCACGCGAATGGCCTATGAGCGGGTCATCCCGATCGTCGACATCACTGCAAGGCTGGTATCAGGTGCCCTAAACCACTTGAATCACTAAAGTAGTCCCATGCCACGCTTGGGCTTTACAGCATGGGTTACCCTTGGACCATGTCTGAGGCCAAGCCATCCTCGAGGTACAGCGCCTCGTCTTCTTTTCGCCACAACCAAAAGCCGATCGATGCGGTCTTGATGGTGCAATTAGGCACGCCCGAGGCTGCCGAGCCAGCTGCGGTAAGACGCTACCTTGCACAGTTCTTGTCGGATCCACGCGTAGTTGAGATTCCCCGCCTGCTGTGGATGATGATTCTCCACGGCATTATCTTGCGCTTCCGCCCCGCTGCTTCTGCCAAGAAATACGCCTCGATTTGGACCGAGCGGGGTTCACCACTTGCCTTACACACCGAATCGCAGGCCAAGGCCCTGGCACAGCGAATGCAATCGAGCTTTCCAGGTCTTGAGGTTCGATATGCGATGCGTTATGGCGAACCATCGATCGTCCGCGTGATGCGTGATTTGCGTGAGCAGGGGATGCAGCGCTTGCTGGTTTTACCCTTATACCCCCAATATGCAGCGTCGACGACCGCAACCGTTTGGGATGAGGTATTTACGGAGCTAAAGCGCTGGCGGAACTTGCCTGAGCTTCGGATGGTCAGGGGCTTTCATCGTGACCCTGCTTACATTGAATCCCTGGCCGCCCGTATCCGCCAGCATTGGGAAGAAAAGGGCCGTGGCGAGAAGCTCGTTTTCAGCTTTCACGGGGTGCCCAAACGCAGCTTGCTCCTTGGCGATCCTTATCATTGCGAGTGCCACGTTACCGCGCGCTTGTTGGCTCAAGCGCTTGGCTTGGCTCCAGATGCCTACCAGCTCACTTTTCAGTCGCGATTTGGGCGCGCCGAGTGGTTACAACCTTATACCGAGCCCAGTCTCATTGCGCTAGCCAAACAAGGCGTCAAACGCGTTGACGTTTTCTGTCCGGGTTTTGTCGCCGATTGCTTGGAGACTCTTGAAGAAATCGCTCAGGAGGCGAAGCACGCTTTTTTGGAAGCCGGAGGCGAGCACTTTGAATACATCAGTTGCGTGAATGATCGCTCCGACTTTATCGAGGCGCTCGCCCAACGCATTCATGCAACAACGCAGGACTGGCAGTCTGCGTTGGATAAAGAGTCAAGGTCTGACGCTGCTGCTGCTGAGCGCTTGAGCCGCGCCGCCGCGCTTGGGGCGGATCGTTAAGTCAAAGGATTGCTCTGCGGTCGAATTTGACCGCCAAACGGACTTGAAAGATCGCCAACACGCCCCACATGCGCAACTGGTCAGCGAATTTTCAAGGTTAAAACGATGTCGAATTCCTCCGCAAATGATTCCCAGTCAGCCGACGCCTCTCAGGCTGCAAGCGACAGGGCGAAACCCGATCCGCAGGCAACAGCCAATCAGGATCAGTCGAGCACCTTGTCTTTTGACGCCATCAATGACACGGGCCATGCAGACCACCAAGGCGCCACGCTTGAGTCTGATGTCCTTGCTGGTTCGGCAAATTCCACCCTTGAGCTTGAGCAATTGCGTGCCCAGTTAAAGAGTGCGCAAGAACAGCTCTTAAGGGGTATGGCAGACATGGAAAACATGCGCAAGCGCACCGCGATTGAGGTGTCTAATGCGCATAAGTATGCTGTCGAGTCGTTTGCCGAGGCCCTAGTTCCGGTGCTCGATAGCCTTGAGCTTTCGCTGAAAGTCGATAAGCCTACGGTCGAGACGCTTAAAGAGGGTGCTGAAGCTACCCTAAGGCTCTTGCATGCAGCATTTGAGCGCAATCACCTGCAAGCCATTGAACCGGTTGGCGAACGCTTTGATCCTAACCGTCATCAAGCGATTTCCATGGTGTCGGGATCTTCAGTGAGTCCCCCGGTTTCGGCAAATCATGTGGTCACCGTTCTACAAAAAGGCTATCTCATCCACGATCGGGTCTTGCGTCCGGCACTAGTCACCGTTGCTCAGGCTTAAGGTTGCAAGAGCAGGGCGCGTTGGGCTTGTGATCTGCGGCTCACGCCGCCATATTCAAATCACTTTAGATTTCAGAATTTTCAAGGAATTAAATCATGGCAAAAATTATAGGTATTGATCTCGGCACCACCAATTCCTGTCTCGCGGTCATCGAGGGCGGAAGTGCCAAAGTGATTGAAAACGCCGAAGGCGCGAGGACGACCCCATCGATCGTTGCGTATATGGAAGATGGTGAGATTCTTGTTGGGGCGCCAGCAAAGCGTCAGGCGGTTACCAATCCTCGCAACACCCTGTACGCGGTCAAGCGTTTGATCGGTCGTAAGTTTGACGAGCCCGAGGTGCAAAAGGACATTGGTCTTATGCCCTACGGCATTGTAAAGGCCGACAACGGCGATGCCTGGGTGAAGGTGCGCGATGACCGTCTTGCACCGCCACAAATTTCTGCGGAAGTCTTGCGCAAGATGAAAAAGACAGCAGAGGATTATCTGGGCGAGGAGGTCACTGAAGCAGTCATCACCGTACCCGCTTATTTCAACGATAGTCAGCGTCAGGCGACCAAGGATGCTGGGCGTATTGCCGGTCTCGAAGTCAAGCGGATTATCAACGAACCCACCGCGGCAGCGCTTGCTTTCGGCTTAGACAAGGCAGGTGGCGCTGACCGCAAGATTGCTGTTTATGACCTTGGTGGCGGTACCTTTGATGTGTCAATCATCGAAATTGCCGATGTTGACGGCGAAAAGCAGTTTGAGGTCCTGTCTACCAACGGTGATACGTTTTTGGGTGGTGAAGACTTCGATCAGCGCATCATCGACTACATCATCGCCGAGTTTAAAAAAGAGCAGGGCGTTGATTTATCGAAGGATGTGCTTGCGTTGCAACGACTCAAAGAGTCTGCTGAAAAAGCGAAAATCGAGTTGTCCTCGAGCCAGCAAACCGAGTTAAACCTTCCCTACATCACTGCTGATGCAAGTGGTCCGAAGCATTTGAATTTGAAAATGACTCGCGCCAAGCTTGAATCGCTGGTCGATGAGCTGGTCGAGCGCACGATTGAGCCCTGCCGTAAGGCACTCAAGGATGCGGGGCTAAAAACCACCGACATTCATGATGTGATCCTCGTTGGCGGTATGACGCGTATGCCCAAGGTCCAGGAAAAGGTCAAAGCCTTTTTCGGACGCGACCCACGTCGCGACGTCAACCCCGACGAAGCGGTAGCTGTTGGCGCAGCCATTCAGGGTGCGGTTCTGTCGGGTGATCGAAAGGATGTCCTCTTACTCGACGTTACCCCACTCACTTTGGGCATCGAGACCCTCGGTGGTGTGATGACCGCCATGATCAAACGCAACACGACGATCCCAACGAAACACTCGCAAGTGTTTTCAACGGCAGAAGACAACCAACCCGCGGTCACGATTAAGGTCTTCCAGGGCGAGCGTGAGATCGCATCTGGCAATAAGTTGCTGGGCGAGTTTAATTTGGAAGGGATTTCGGCAGCGCCACGCGGTATGCCGCAAATTGAGGTCACCTTCGATATCGATGCCAACGGTATCTTGCATGTTTCGGCTAAAGATAAAAACACTGGTAAAGAAAACAAGGTCACGATCAAAGCCAATTCGGGATTGTCTGAAGACGAAGTGCAAAAGATGGTCAAAGAAGCAGCTTCGTATGCGGATGAAGACCGCAAGCGCGTTGATCTGGCAAACACCCGAAATCAGGCCGACGCCATGATCCATTCGGTCAAGAAATCGCTTGAGGAACAAGGTGCAAGCCTTGAGTCGACCGAGAAGGCAAGAATTGAGGCTGCCATTGCCGAAGCTGAGGAGGCCATGAAGACCGACGACAAGGCACAAATTGATGCCAAAGTCGAAGCCTTGATGAAAGCTTCGGAAAAGCTAGCGCAGGCGATGGCTGCGTCCCAACAGGCAGCCGCTGGCGCTGCAGCGGGCGCGGCCTCAGGGGCTGGTGCAACTGCCGGGGCAGACAAGAAGGACGAGGATGTGGTCGATGTAGACTTCAAGGAAGTCAAACGCGGCTAAGGCGCTTTGAAGGTAAAACATGGCCAAACGTGATTATTACGAGGTGTTAGGCGTTGCCAAAAACGGCAGCGACGACGACATCAAGAAAGCTTATCGAAAGCTGGCGATGAAGCTTCATCCGGACCGCAATCCGGGTGATAAGTCAGCCGAGGATAAGTTCAAAGAGCTCAATGAAGCCTACGCTGTGTTGTCGGATGCACAAAAGCGTGAGACCTATGATCGATTTGGCCATGCCGGACTCGATCCATCACAAGGTGGCGGTGGATTTGGTCGCGGTGGTGCGGATTTTGCCGATGTGTTTGGTGATATTTTTGGTGACATTTTCGGCGGTCGCGGACAACGCGGTGGTCGAAGCAATGTTTATCGCGGTGCAGATCTTCGTTATTCGATGGAGATAAGCCTTGAGCAGGCGGCCCGCGGATTTGCCACCGAAATCAGGGTCCCTTCGTGGGAGAAATGCGATATCTGCTCGGGTAGCGGTGCAAAGCCTGGAACAAAGCCAGAAACCTGCGGCACCTGCGGGGGCTCTGGCAATGTTCGTGCTCAACAAGGTTTTTTCTCGATTCAGCAAACATGTCCAACCTGTCATGGCACCGGGCGGATGATTCCTCATCCTTGCACCAGTTGTGACGGTGTTGGGCGCACCAAGCGGACTAAAACCCTCGAAGTAAAGATTCCGGCAGGTATCGATGACGGCATGCGCATCCGCTCTTCAGGCAACGGCGAGCCTGGTGTAAACGGTGGGCCTTCGGGAGACCTCTATGTTGAAATCCATGTTCGCGAGCATCCGGTGTTTCAACGCGACGGCGATGATTTGCATGTGGTGGTGCCGGTCCGGATGACGATGGCAGCACTTGGTGGGCGATTAAAGGTTCCAACGCTGGATGGAAGTGTTGAAATCGATCTGCCTGAAGGCACCCAGCCTGGCCGCAAATTGCGCTTAAAGTCGAAGGGGATCAAGGGCGTACGCTCACAAGAAGTCGGCGACTTATACGCCCACATCGAAATCGAGACGCCGGTCCGGCTAACTGATCGTCAACGTGAATTGCTTGCAGAACTGGATCGATCTTTATTAGATAATGATAGGCATAGCCCTAAGGAAAAGTCCTGGACCGACAAAGTGAAGGATTTTTTTAAGTAATCAACTTAAAGCGAATCCTTTTACTCACCAAGCCATTTGAGCCTGCATAGCGAGGCTCCCATCAGCCTTTTCGATGGCGCAGTCGGTGACCTGAAACGCTTGCTCGAGATTCCCATTGTTGCCCTGCATGCCAAGGTCATACCCCCGACTAGAGAGTTGTGAAAAAAGCAAGCTCTCCTTGGTCAATGACCTCGAATGCTTTGCAACGACTTCAACGGGGTCGCCATCGAAAACTGGGGAAAGTGCACGAAACGCAAAGTAGCCTGGTCTTTTGGTTGCAGCCTGAAACCACGCAAGTGTGCCCATTAAACAAGCCATTAGGGGCCCATGAACGATCAGTCCGGGATACTTCTCAACCTCAACACAGTGACGGCGATCATAGTGAATTTTATGGCTGTTAAAAGTGAGTGCCGAATACCGAAACAATAAAACTTCGTCGGCTTGCATCGTGCATCGCACTTCTTCGGAGCCCTTGCTTGCAGCAAGTTCTGTAGCTTGTAACAAATTCATGGACCAGACGTTGGCCTTATAAGCTGCCTTGGGCTGTGGCGATTCGATCTGTGGAATATCACGATAAACAATGTCGTGTTCTTCATCGATGACAAGCTGATCGTCGCGCTTCCATTGATGCTTTACTGTCACAAATACAAGTTGACCGCTACGACCTGACTTCGATTCGATCGAGCGGACAGTTGACTGCCGGCTGATCGGATCTCCGATCTTGAAGTCCTCATGCCACTGCAACCTGCTTCCTGCCCACATTCTGCGTGGTAAAGGGACAGGGGGCAGAAATCCGCCCCTAGCAGTATGCCCATCAGGGCCTGCCTGATGCATCGCTGAAATCGGTGTTGCAAAGATCCAGTGCCAAAGGGGAGGCAGTACGCTAGTCTGCTGAAACACCTTGTGATCTAAATCGAGACTTGCGGCAAGTTGTTGAACCCTTTGTTGATCGACTCGATCCTGGGCAAATTCACTGCGACCAATCCAAGCCTTCAAAGATACTAAATCGATCTCATGTTGATTGCTTTCGTTCACCACCTTTGCGCTCCTTATGCCTACTACTGCCCCTTAAACACTGCTGGCCGCCGCTCTTTAAACGAAGCGATGCCTTCTGACGCATCTTCAGACGCTGCAAGCGCAGATTGCACATTTCGGAACGCTGCAATGGCTTGATCGCGTCCATGCTCAACCGACAAAAGAACATTGCGCCTGCTAGCAACGACCGCCAAAGGTGCGTTTGCAGCAATAAGTTCAGCA
This sequence comes from Burkholderiaceae bacterium, assembly GCA_900299025.1. GTDB lineage: Bacteria > Pseudomonadota > Gammaproteobacteria > Burkholderiales > Burkholderiaceae_E > UBA3064. The sequence continues at coordinate 2,047 of OMIE01000084.1, read as the reverse complement.
AGCTCGCGCGCACGGGCAAAAAGCTTCTCCGCTGGAACAATTTCTTGAACATAACCCACGCGCAGGGCCTCTTGCGAGCCAAACTCGCCAGCGACAAGCAGATGGTAGAGGGCTGTACCCGTACCTGCACGCTCAGCCATCCGGACAGTGGCTCCGCCAGTGGCCATAATCCCCCGCTTCACTTCAAGTTGCGAAAATCTGCAGTTATCCGCGGCGACCACCATATCGGCAGCAAGCATTAACTCGATGCCAAGCGTGTAGCAAATGCCTTGAACCGCCGCAACCACCGGCTTGCTGCGTCTTGGTTCGCGCAAGTCGAAGGGGTCAACGAGCTCGACAGGCCACATCGAGCGGCCTTCGCGCATTGCCTCAGCCCATCGAGGCAAGTCGAGGCCACCGGTGAAATGCTCGCCTTCGGCACACAAGACGCCAACCCGCAAGTCGGGATCATGCTCGAGTCGTGTGTAGGCTTGCGCCAGCGCCAAGCCCATTTCAGGGGTAAAGCCGTTTCGCTTTTCAGGGCGATTGATCTTGATAACCAGGCAATGACCCTCAGCGACGACGTCAATACGACCTAGATTGGCTTGCTGTTGTTCCAAGGCGTTCTCCTTTGATGGCCAGCCGATATGAAAACGCGTTATTCTCGTTGCATCAGTGCTGGCGAAGCAAGTCCTTGCAATCGCCCGCGATCCGATAAGCGAGGGGAGTGAAGCAAATGACGATAGGTAGCAATGCGGCCGAGTTCGCAAGAGCACAACAATGTTTGGTAGGTGGCGTCAACAGTGCGGTTCGAGCTTTTAGAGCGGTTGGTGGGACACCACGCTTTATCGAGCGTGCACAAGGCGCTTACATGTGGGATGTTGAAGGACATCGTTATATTGATTATCTCGGGTCATGGGGGCCTATGATTGTTGGTCAATCGCATCCTAAAGTCGTTAAAGCGGTTCAGGATGCTGCAACCCGAGGTCTTTCCTACGGCGCACCTAATGTGATGGAAACTGAGCTTGCCGAACGGATTAAGGCCTTGCACCCACATATAGAGCGGGTTAGATTCACCAGTTCAGGTACTGAGGCGGCCATGTCTGCGCTGCGCCTTGCGCGCGGCGCTACGGGACGAACGAAAATAATTAAATTTGAAGGCTGTTACCACGGGACTGCTGACAGCCTTTTGGTGAAGGCGGGCTCGGGTGCACTCGCCTTTGGTACGCCAAGCTCGGCAGGTGTGCCCGCCGATCTTGCTCAACATACCCTTGTTGCGAGTTATAACGATTTACCAAGTGTGCAAGCATTTTTTGAACAGTATCCGAATCAGATCGCTTGTGTCATGGTCGAGCCACTGCCGGGCAACATGAATTTGATGATGCCCGACGATGGCTTTCTTGAGGGTTTGCAGGCGATTTGTCGTGATGATGGCGCCTTACTGATTTTCGATGAGGTCATGAGTGGCTTTCGTGTGGCCTTGGGCGGTGCTCAGGAAGTCACCGGTATTACGCCCGACTTGTCGGCCTTTGGCAAGGTTATCGGTGGTGGTATGCCCGTCGGAGCATTTGGTGGGCCAGCCTCGGTCATGGAACATATGGCCCCGCTTGGTCCGGTGTATCAGGCGGGTACCTTATCGGGTAATCCGATTGCCATGGCAGCAGGCCTTGCGACACTTGATCTCATTGCTGAGCCTGGCTTTTTTGCGGATCTTTCTGAGAAAACAACAAGGCTCGTTAAAGGGCTCATCGCAGCTGCAGCCAAACACCGGATCGCCTTTAGTGCGCGCAGTGTCGGAGGCATGGCGGGCATGTATTTTATGTCGCAGGCACCGAAGAATTTTGCAGATATCCAGACTCAGGACAGTGAAGCCTTCAAGCGCTTTTTTCACCGCATGCTTGAGCAGGGGATCTATTTTCCGCCTTCAACGGTTGAAGCCTTTTTCACATCGTCGGCGCTTAGCGAGTCGGATATCGCTTTCACCCTTGAGGCTGCCGACAGAGCTTTTGCAGCAGAAGCCGCCTAAGCATCCCCGCCGATGGCGCCTGGATATCCGAGCCTGTCTCTT
>OMIE01000083.1 GCA_900299025.1 Burkholderiaceae bacterium | reverse complement strand
CGATGCTGCTTTGGGCAGCGTGTCGGTCGTCATGATGGCCTCTGCAGCCTCAAGCCATCCATCACTACCCATGTCGGCTGCTTGCAAGGCTTCAGGTAGACCAGCAATCAAGCGCTCAAGCGGCAAGGGCTCGAGAATCACACCCGTTGAGAAGGGCAAGACCTCCGAGGGCATAAGCTCTAGCATCGAGGCAAGATGTTCGCAGGTCTCTTGCGCCATGAGCAATCCGGCTTGACCCGTGCCCGCATTGGCATTGCCTGTGTTTACCACCAGCGCCCGAATCGATCCCTTGCTCTCAGTCAAATGCTTGCGACAAACATGCACTGGGGCGGCGCAAAATCGATTCCGTGTGAAGACGCCCGCCGCAACCGAACCTGCGTCGAATTGCATCACCAAGAGATCGCGCTTACCTGGCTTTCGAATACCAGCGCGCGCAGTACCGATCTTCATGCCTTCTACTGCCAATAAATCTTGAGGCTTAGGGGCTTGGAGTCCTGCTGCCATTGCACCGCTCTCCTTGTTGACTAGTCGCCGCGCACCGCTTCACTAGGCCACACGGCCATGGCATTGTTTAAATTTTTTCCCCGAACCACAAGGGCAAGGGTCGTTTCGACCAATCTTCTCGCCAAAGCGTCTTAAGGGTTGCTGGCTCACTTGAGCATCCTGCCCCTGCGAAGAAGGCAGCTGCTGCGCTGCAAGCGCTAAGGACTGCGCATCGGCAAGGCCAGCCTGAGACCCATCGCTTGCTGCCTGCAAACTCATGCCTGCCGCGTCGGCATCGCTATGAATGAATTTGATTTGCAAGCCTGCTTGTTGCTGCGCTTGGATGGCTTGCGCAGCCTGCGCTTGCTCAGGCGATGCAATGGTAACGGTCATCAGCAACTTGACCACATCCATGCGGATTCGCTCTTGCAAACGCGCAAAAAGCTCGAAAGCCTCGCGCTTGTATTCTTGCTTGGGATTCTTCTGTGCGTAACCGCGCAGATGTATCCCTTGACGAAGATAGTCAAGGGTGGACAAATGATCACGCCAGTGGTTATCAATCGCCTGCAAGAGCACGGTTTTCTCAAAGGCAGCGAAAGCTTCGCTTCCCGCCGCATCAAGCTTGCCGGCGTAAGCCTCATCAGCACTGGCAATAAGTTGCGCAAGCAAAGCCTCATCGTCGGCTTGTGCCTGCTCACTGGCCCACTGTCTGATGCTTACATGCAAATTCCATTCAGCGGCAAGCGTGCTTTGCAAGGCCTCCAATTCCCATTGCTCTTCCATCGATTCATGTGGAAGGTGCTCGCGAAACAGCGTCTCGATGACTTGATGACGCAAGCTGTCGATACGCTCGCGAACATCGGCGGCGTCGAGGATTTCGTTTCGGTCTTTATAAATAATCCGGCGTTGATCGTTGGCGACATCGTCATATTCCAGCAATTGCTTGCGAATATCGAAGTTACGAGCCTCAACTTTACGTTGCGCCGATTCAATCGAGCGCGATACCATGCCAGCCTCGATCGCCTCACCCTCGGGCAATTTAAGCTTATCCATGATCGCCATAAGACGATCACCGGCAAAAATCTTGAGCAGCGGGTCTTCCATCGACAAGTAAAAGCGCGAACTGCCAGGGTCGCCTTGACGGCCGGAACGCCCGCGTAACTGGTTGTCGATGCGACGCGATTCATGGCGCTCGGTACCGATGATGTGGAGGCCGCCTTCATGGATCACTTTGTCGTGAAGCGATTGCCATTCACCGCGCAAGGCATCGATTTGACGCTGTTTTGCCCTGCCTCGATTGCCTGATCTGCCTCAAGAAAGCCAACCTGCTTTTCGACATTACCGCCCAGCACAATGTCAGTACCTCGGCCGGCCATATTGGTCGCAATGGTGATCATGCCTGGCCTACCGGCCTGGGCAACAATCTCGGCCTCACGCGCGTGCTGCTTGGCATTGAGCACTTGATGGGGCAACTTCTCCTTGCCCAACAACCCCGATATCAATTCGGAGTTTTCGATCGAGGTTGTACCGACCAGCACCGGTTGTCCTCGGGCGTGGCAGTCGCGGATATCGGCAAGAATCGCCTGGTATTTTTCATGCGCGGTGCGAAACACCTGATCCTGGCGATCATCGCGAATCATTGGGCGATGCGTGGGCACCACTACGGTTTCGAGGCCATAAATCTCCTGAAACTCGAAGGCTTCGGTATCTGCCGTGCCTGTCATGCCGGCCAACTTGCCATACATCCGGAAATAATTCTGAAAGGTAATCGAAGCCAGCGTTTGGTTCTCGGGTTGTATCGGTACACCCTCCTTGGCTTCAATGGCCTGATGCAAGCCATCTGACCAACGCCTGCCCTGCATTAAACGACCCGTGAACTCGTCGACAATAATGACTTCGCGGTTTTGGACCACATAATGCTGATCGATCACATAAAGGCTGTGCGCGCGCAACGCAGCCATCAAATGGTGCATTAGCGCAATGTGCGCAGGGTCGTAAAGCGAGGCACCCGCGGGTAACAAAGCCATACGCTGCAAGATTTGTTCGGCGTGTTCGTGTCCTTGTTCTGACAAATGGACCGCAAACGACTTTAAATCGACCCAGTAATCGCCCTCGGGCTCGGGTTCTTGCGGTTTGGGTTCATGAGCCATACGGCTCAACAAGGGCGGCACCTGATTCAAGACGGTGTAAAGCTCGGTTTGATCCTCAGCTTGACCCGAAATAATCAGCGGCGTCCTGGCTTCATCGATAAGAATCGAATCAACCTCGTCAACAATGGCATAAGCCAACTTGCGCTGACGGCGGTCATCAGCCGCATACTCCATGTTGTCGCGCAAGTAATCAAAACCATATTCGTTATTGGTACCGTAGGTAATATCGGCGGCATAAGCTTCACGCTTGGCTGCGGTATCTTGCTGGGACACGATCACGCCGACGCTAAGGCCAAGAAATCGGTAAAGCCTACCCATCCACTCAGCATCGCGGGCGGCCAAATAGTCATTGACCGTTACCACATGAACGCCCTGGCCGGTGAGTGCGTTTAAGTATGCAGGCAGCGTTGCCATGAGGGTTTTGCCCTCGCCGGTCCGCATCTCGGCGATCTTGCCATGATGCAAGACCATGCCGCCGACCAATTGCACATCAAAGTGACGCATGCCCATGACCCGGCGGCTAGCTTCCCGGCACACTGCAAAGGCTTCGGGCAGCAGCGCATCAAGCGACTCGCCCTGGCTGTGACGCTCGCGAAAAAGCGAGGTCTTAGCGGCGAGCGCTTCGTCGCTAAGGTCTTTGAGCGAGGCTTCAAGCGCGTTGATGCGCCCAACCGTCTGCTGATATTGCTTGAGCAATCGCTGATTGCGACTGCCAAAAATCTTGGTGAGTAGCCCTTGGAACATCCGATCGAGTTTAACAGTTTGCCGCGACAAACTTTCTCATCGACTACGCCAAACTTTCTCATGCGATAAAGTGCCAGGGATAATATGGCGCACCAACAACATCCAAACACAAGCCGGGCCATGCTCAGTTGGCTCGAACGCGACCCACAGGGCGCGGCTCTGTTGCGTCAGGCACAAACCCTAAGCCGACTCCAGGATCAATTGCGAGCCCATACCGGCCTGCAGCTTGAGGTCTGCGGGCTACGCGAGCGGGTCGTCGTCGTGTTTGCAAGCGGGGCAATGGCTGCAAGACTCAGGCAGCAAGCACCCTCCCTGCTGCGCTTTCTCAGAACCCAGGGATGGTCACTTGAGGAGATCAAGATCAAGGCAAGACCGTATAGCCCAAAGCCGGCGTTTGTCATAGCGCCGCGTGGCGGCTTAAGCGCAAAGGCGAGAAGCGAACTCAGCACCTTGCGAACAAAAATCCATCATCCGGGCCTTGCACAAAGTCTCAAAGGATTGCTCAGAAAGGCGAATCAAGCGTAGGCCCAGTCCCTCGCGTATTGCGCAGGCGCCTTGCTTCGCTCAGCGAAAGACACCTCTTCCCAGGCTGTCTGGTCGGCGAGCAAGGCCCGCAAAAGCTGGTTGTTGAGGGCATGGCCCGACTTGTGAGCTGTGTATGCAGCCAACAAGGGGCGTCCCAGCAAATAAAGATCACCGATAGCATCAAGCAGCTTGTGCTTGGCAAATTCATCGGCTGATCGCAAACCATCATCGTTGAGCACCCGAAATTCGTCCATGACGATGGCATTGTCGAGGCTGCCGCCCTGTGCAAGGCCTGCGGCCCGCAACTGCTCGATGTCTCGCATAAATCCAAAGGTTCGCGCTCTGGCAACCGTATCGACATAGGAGTCTTTGGAGAAGTCAACGTCGACCTCTTGAACCGTGCTGTCGATTGCGGGATGCTGAAAATCGATACCAAATCGCAACCGAAACCCGAAATGTGGCTCAAGACGCGCCCATTTGTCAGCCTCGCGAACCTCGATCGGCTTTAACACGCGAATAAAGCGTTTGGGTGCTGCCTGCTCGACCACACCGGCAGCACGAATCAGGTAAACAAAAGAGCCTGAAGAGCCATCTAGTATTGGAATCTCCGGCGCATCCACTTCGATGTTTAGGTTATCGATACCGAGGCCTGCCAGCGCCGACATCAAGTGCTCGACCGTGGCCACGCGGGCTAATTGCCCCTTGGCATCGGTTGCCGTCAAGGTGGAGGCCATTCTCGTATCGTTGACGGCCTGTGCCTTTGCCGCAATCGCAAGGGGCGGCTCCAAGTCGGTACGCCAAAACACGATACCACTGTCGACTGGGGCAGGCTTCAGACAAAGCCTTACCCGCTCGCCGCTATGCAGTCCTACCCCGGTTGTGCAGACCGGTTCGCGCAAACTACGTTGTCTGAGCAAAGCAAGACCTTAATCGATCAAAGCGAGGACGTGAAGGCCTAGAGTTTGGCCAGCATCGCCTCGGCGCTTGAAACCTCAAATTTGCCAGGCCCTTCCAGATTGAACTGGGTGACCACACCGTTATCGAGCACCATCGAAAAGCGCTGGCAGCGTACACCCAGGCCACGGGTAGTTAGGTCAAGCTCAAGCCCCATGGCTTTGGTGAGTTCGGCGCTACCGTCAGCCATCATGCGGACTTTGCCCGCAGCCTGTTGTTCACGGCCCCATGCTCCCATGACAAAAGCGTCGTTGACGGCCACACACCAGACCTCGTCAATACCCTTAGCCTTTAAATCAGCGATATGCTTGACGTAGCCCGGTACGTGTTGGGCGGAGCATGTGGGGGTGAAGGCGCCTGGCAGTCCAAAGACTGCAATTTTTTTACCTTTGACCAAATCGGCAGTCTTAAAAGCATTGGGTCCGACGCTGCAGCCGTTTGCTTCGACATCAAAAAACTCAAATAGGGTCGCCTCGGGCAGATGATCGCCGACTTTAATCATGGGGGTTCTCCGTGGGGGGTTGAAACATTCGAGTGTATCGGGAAGACCGGGCGAAAGCGCCCGTTCCCCCGCCGCTTGGAGGGTGGTTTGGCGATAAGCCTGGGGTGGGGTTCCAGAGCCTATCGCCAGCCAAAATATTGATTAGCGAAGCAAAGCCTCGATAACCCGTCGAGCATCGCAGGGGGTGTTAAGCCGCGATTAATCAGCCTGCCTGCGCAAAAATGCAGGAATATCGAGCTTCTCAACCCCGCTTTCTTCCAGCGCGGCAACCCGAGCTGAGGCCGCAGCCCTCGGATCGCGCCAGACGGTGGGCGTGTCGAGGTGTGCGCTATAGCCCGTGGCTGCCTGCTGAGCGGCGGCCTGCATATTGACCGCCATTGCCTGGGCGGCTGCCTGCGTGGGCGGGGTTGCTATCCCTGCCTGAAATCCCGGCGAAGGCAGCGAGGGCGAGCTAAAGGCTGAGGTGGTGCTCGGCGCAGGGCTGGCAGGCTGAAGGCTCGAGGGCTGTGCACTCGAAGGCTGGATCGGATGTTGTGATGCCAGCCCTGAAGACAGCGGTGCGTCGTAGGTGCCGGTCCGCGGCATGGCAATCGGCGAACTCACCAAGACGGGAGGCTTGGCGATGATCCGATTTCTGCCAATGCCTGTTGCAACAACCGTCACCCGCAAACTGTCGCCCATGTTGTCGTCAAATACCGTGCCGTGAATGATGGTGGCATCGTCCGAACAAAACTCTCGGATGGTGTTGATGACTTCGTTAGTCTCGCGCAGCTTGAGGTTTTGGGCGGCTGTGATGTTCACGATAACGCCTCGAGCACCGTTGAGGTCAACGCCATCAAGCAAGGGGGAAGCCACCGCTTGCTCAGCAGCAATGCGTGCACGGTCCATGCCTGCGGCCTCGCCAATGCCCATCATCGCCTTGCCCTGTTCGGCCATCACTGTGCGTACATCGGCAAAGTCCACGTTGACCAGACCGGGCACGTTAATGATTTCGGCGATCCCGGCAACGGCATTATGTAAAACGTTATCCGCCTGTTTAAAGGCGTCTTGCAAGCTTGCATCCTCGTCCATCACATCGAAAAGCTTTTGATTGAGCACAACGATCAAGGAATCCACATGCTCAACCAAGGCGTCGATGCCGGCTTCGGCAACCTTCATCTTGCGGACACCCTCAAAATCGAAAGGCTTGGTCACCACTCCAACGGTGAGAATGCCCATATCCTTGGCAATCGAGGCTACGACCGGCGAGGCTCCCGTCCCTGTGCCCTTGCCCATCCCGGCCGTTAAAAAGACCATATTGGCGCCTTCGAGCGCCGCACGAATCTCCTCTTCGCGAGCGCGCGCAGAATCTCGGCCCGCCTCGGGGTTTGCCCCCGCACCAAGACCTGCTTCACCGAGCTGAATCGTATAAGGCGCACCCGACTTGATCAGTGCTTGCTTATCGGTATTCATCGCAATGAATTCAACACCTTGCACGCCGCGTGAAATCATGTGATTGACCGCATTGCCCCCCGCTCCGCCAACCCCTACAACCTTGATGACAGCACCCTCTGGTGCCGGTTCATCATCCAACATTTCAAAACTCATAACCAACCCTCCACGAAGCCTTCACCATGCTTTTATGCCGGCTTGCGCCAACACCCCCACCGCCCCTGGCTAAAAGTTGCCAAGAAACCAGTCCTTCATACGCCGCATTGTCTCCTTGAATGAGCCACCCTGCTGCGCAACCCTTAAACCGCGTAGGCGCTGCATCCGCGCCTCCTCAATCAAACCCACTGCCGTTGAAAACCTGGGCGAAGCCACCACATCGGCCAGACCACCGGTGTAATCGGGCACCCCAATGCGTACCGGCTTAAGGAATATATCCTCAGCGAGCTCGACCATCCCTGGCATTAAGGTGGTACCGCCAGTCATCACAATGCCCGAAGACAACAATTCCTCATAGCCGGACTCGCGAATCACCTGATTCACCAACGAAAACAACTCTTCAACTCGCGGTTCGATCACCGCAGCCAGCGCCTGCCTCGACATATGGCGTGGCGCACGATCACCAAGTCCAGGCACCTCAATACGCGCTGCCGGATCTGCGAGCACTTCCTTGGCGATGCCATGGCGAAGCTTGATTTCTTCGGCCTCGGGCGTTGGCGTGCGCAAGGCCATTGCAATATCGTTAGTGATTTGATCGCCTGCTATCGGAATCACCGCGGTATGCCGGATCGCACCTTCGGTGAATATGGCGATATCGGTTGTGCCACCGCCGATATCGACGAGCGCAACGCCAAGTTCTTTTTCATCCGAGGTCAGTACGGCATAGCTTGAAGCAAGCGGCTGCAGGATTAAGTCCTGAACCTCTAAACCGCAACGCCGCACGCACTTCACAATATTTTGTGCCGCCGACACAGCGCCCGTCACAATATGAACCTTGGTTTCCAGACGCACACCACTCATGCCAATCGGTTCGCGGATATCGTCCTGGCCATCGACCACAAACTCCTGGGGCAGTACATGCAAAATTTGCTGATCGGTCGGGATATTGACCGCTTTGGCGGTCTCAATCACCCTTGCGACATCGGCCTCAGTAACCTCTTTTTCCTTGATCGCCACCATGCCCGAGGAGTTAAAACTCCGAATGTGGCTGCCCGCGATACCAGTGTAAACCGAGCGAATCTTGCAATCGGCCATGAGCTCAGCCTCTTCGAGCGCACGCTGTATCGAGGCCACGGTTGCTTCGATGTTGACCACCACGCCTTTTTTCAGCCCACGCGAATCGTGTTGACCCAAGCCGATGATTTCAATGCGCCCGTCCAAGGTGAGTTCAGCCACCATCGCCACAATCTTGGAGGTGCCGATATCGAGCCCGACAATCAGATCTTTGGCGTCTCTTGTCATCTGTCCCTCTTTGCAGTCTTTTTCAATCCACCCTGGTGATCGGCAAGTTGCAGCGCAAAGCCGTTGGGATAGCGTAGGTCCACCGCAGCCACCGGCTTCATCAGGCGCTCAACGACACTTCGGTGTGATTCCACCCAGCGGGCTACTCGGTGTTCCATGCCCAAACCCTCATCACGCCCAAGCAAAAGCAGGCTACCGTCGTCGAGCCGGGCCTGCCAGGCGTGGCTTGCCGATAAAGACACCACGCTTGGCGAGCGCGACAATGGCGCAAGCCACTGTCTTAAGTCGCGCCAGCGTGCGAGCACTTGGGCATGCGAACCGTCTGGACCGATCAGCTGAGGTAGGTGGCCTGCAATCTCAGCTTCGGCGAAATTGGCGGTAAAGAACTCACCATGGTGATTGATCAATCGGTCACCATTCCAAATGGCCATTGGCCTGTGCTCCTCCACCTCGAGCACCAGCGCATTGGGCCAGACCCGGCGTACCTGGGCTTTACGCACCCAGTCGACCTGCTCAACCTGCTCGCGAATACCCTCGAGGTCAAGCGAAAAGAAATCGAAAAAGCCAAGGCGCTTCAGTGCCAGCTGGACCGAAGCATCGCTGACATGGCGAAGTGCATGACCAGGCGCCGCTTCGACGATAACCTTTTGCATGGCAAATAAGGGCTTTTGCGCGATCCAGTGTGCAAGCCCCCAAATCATTGCGACAAGCGCCACACTTGCAAAGCTAAAACCGAGGGTTTTGGCTCGCCGTGGATCGTTCCAAAGCCGCTTGAGATGATCAATCAAGTCTAGGCGCAAGGCTTTAAGCGTATGGCCAAAAGTCGATGCTGCCTCAGCAGCCTGCGATGCACGTCGTCGAGGGTGTTGTTGTGGCACAGCGCTCAAGTCGCCCTCCTCAACTTCAAACTCGCCTGCTCAAGCAAGCGCATCACAAGCGAAGCATAGTCGATACCGATTGCTCGGGCTGCCATGGGAACCAGGGAGTGGTCAGTCATGCCCGGGGAGGTGTTCACTTCGAGTAACCAGGGTTTTCCTGCCTCATCGAGCATAAAGTCGACCCGGCCCCAGCCTGAACAACCAAGGGAGCGAAAGGCCGCAAGTGCTACGTCCTGCACTTGAGCGCTAAGCGCAGCCTCAAGTGGTGCAGGACAAAGGTATTGGGTATCGTCGGTGAAATACTTGTTCTGATAATCATAATTGCCTTGCGGCGCCCTGATTTCAACAATCGGCAAAGCCAGCGCCCCGTCGTCCTCCCCAATCACAGCCACGGTCAATTCCCGCCCTGCAATCAGTTGTTCGGCGAGCACCATCGGATCGCTAGCCCGTGCCAGCTCAAGCGCAGCCGCAAGTGCTGAAGCCTCATAAACCTTACTCAATCCAAGCGTTGAGCCTTCACGGGCGGGCTTAACAACCATCGGCAAACCAAGCGTTTCAATCAGCGTGTTGGGATCGCTATCCTCACACACCTGCATACTGGCCGGTGTGGGCAAACCCATAAAACCCCAGATTTGTTTGGTCCTGATTTTGTCGATCGCAATGGCCGAGGCCTGAACACCTGAACCCGTGTAGGGAATCCCCAAGAGCTCAAGCGCCCCCTGAACCGTGCCATCCTCACCATAACGCCCGTGAAGCGCAATGAAAACCCGCGATATGCCGCGTGCTTTGAGCTCATCAAGCGGATGTTCGGCCGGATCAAATGCGCGTGCTCGCACGCCCTGGGAACGCAATGCCGCCAAGACGCCCTGCCCTGACCGAAGCGAAATCTCACGCTCGGCAGATAGCCCTCCCATCAGCACAGCAACCTCACCCATCGATGCAGCAAGGCTTTGGGCTTCCTCGGCAGAAACCGGCTTCAGTGGCGCTTGCTTTGAGCGCATACCGCCTACTTGCCTAGTCATCTTGATGCTCCGACACAAGGCTGCGTCGGATGTTGGCTGCCAAACTACCAATCGATCCAGCCCCCATAGCAATGACCACATCGCCATCGCGTGCGTGTTCGATGACGGCCTCCTGCAAGCGTTTTAAATCCTCGCAAAAAAGTGGCTCGACCTTTCCGGCAACCCGCAGGGCGCGTGCCAATGACCGACCGTCGGCAGCGACAATCGCGCTCTCACCCGCAGCATAGACTTCACTGAGCAAGACGCCGTCGGCCTGACCGAGGACCGCAACAAAATCTTCGAAAAGGTCGCGGGTGCGTGTGAAGCGATGGGGTTGGAAGGCAAGCAAAATGCGCCTTCCCGGAAACGCGCCCCGGGCAGCAGACAATACCGCCGCCATCTCGACCGGGTGATGACCATAATCGTCAATCAGACGGAAATAGCCACCGCCTTGTGCAGGCAAGTCGCCGTAAGATTGAAAACGTCGACCCACGCCTTTGAACTCTCGCAAGGCTGAAAGCAGTGCATCGTCGGGCAAATCGAGCTCGCTCGCTACAGCAATCGCTGCAAGTGCGTTTAAAACATTATGTCTGCCCGGTAAGTTGAGCTCGACTTGCAAGGGACCTCGCCCGTCGCGCTCGACCGCAAAATGCATGCTGCTGCCTTCAGCCCGGAGCGCGGATGCGCGTAATTGGGCGTCGTCCCGACAGCCATAAGTAAGTAGCGGTTTGGAGATAAAAGGCATGATTTGACGCACGCCCGGATCGTCGACACAGAGAATCGCTGTGCCGTAAAAGGGCAAACGTTGGGTGAATTCGACGAAAGCCTGTCGTAAACGGGCCGGGTCGTGGCCGTAGGTTTCCATGTGATCAGCATCGATATTTGTAATGATCGCCATGGTGGGTGACAAATTCAAAAACGAAGCGTCCGATTCATCGGCCTCGACCACGATCATGTCGCCGCTGCCAAGCCTGGCGTTGACACCAGCGCTATTGAGCAAGCCACCGATGACAAAGGTCGGGTCCTGGCCTCCTGCTGCCAGCACCGAAGCCACAAGCGATGTGGTGGTGGTTTTGCCGTGCGTTCCAGCAACAGCGATGCCCTGCTTGAGTTTCATCAACTCGGCCAACATCATCGCCCTGGGCACAAGCGGGATACGCCTTGCTCGAGCGGCAATGACTTCGGGATTATCAGCTCTTACGGCACTTGAAAGCACCAGGCAATCGGCGCCTTCGGTATGTTGGGCGGCATGACCGATCGCAACCCTGGCACCGAGGGCCTGAAGACGGTCAGTGACCGCCGAAGCCGAAAGATCTGAGCCCGAAATCTGATAGCCCACATTCAAAAATACTTCAGCGATGCCGCTCATGCCAGCGCCGCCAATACCAACAAAATGAATATGCCGGACCTTATGTTTCATCGGGCCTCCCGCATAAACCGGGGCTGATGCATCATGAGGCCTCCCGCTGGGGCTCAATGAGCTTGGTGCAAGCCGCGACTAAAACGTCAAGCGCTTCGGTTTTTGCCGCCCGTTGCGCTGCCTGTGCCATTTGCATCAATCGCTGGCGATCAAGGGCTTGGAGTAAATCAGCCAGTTGCTCGGGGCTGAGTCTGTCTTGTTGAAAACACCAGGCCGCCTGGGCTTGAACCAGGAACTGTGCATTGCCGGTTTGATGGTCGTCGACCGCGTGCGGGAAGGGAATAAATAGAGCAGCCACGCCAGCCGCAGCGACTTCGGACACCGTCATCGCACCGGCGCGGGCGATGACTAAATCAGCCTGAGCGTAAGCACTTGCCATATCGCCAATAAAAGCCTGGACTTCTGCAATGACATCGGCCTGCTGATAGGCCTTTTGTAAAGTGTCGACATGCTTTTCGCCTGCTTGATGCAGGATTCGAGGCCGGTTCGCCCTTGAGATCAATGCGAGGGCCTTGGGCAATAAGTCATTGATCGCCTGCGCTCCAAGACTGCCACCAAGCACAAGCAGCCTTAACGGCCCATGACGATGTCGGTAACGTTCAGCAGGGGGCGCCAACCGTAAAATCGCCTCACGGACCGGGTTACCAACCCACAGCACCCGATCAGCCTGAGAAGCGCCAAAGGAGCCTGGGAAAGCCTCAAAGACCTGGTCAGCGAGTCTAGCAAGGACACGATTAGTAAGCCCGGCCACCGAGTTTTGCTCATGAATGAGCAAGGGCTTGCCCAAGAGGCTTGCCATCATCCCGCCCGGAAAAGCGACATAACCACCCATGCCAAGCACAACCTGTGGCTTTTCAGCTCGCAGTGCAGTGATCGCCTGCGCAAAAGCACGAATGAGCCGCCAGGGCATCCAACATAGCGCTGCAAAGCCTTTGCCACGAAGACCTGAAAACACTAAGGGGCGCATCGGAATGCCTGCCCGCTCGGTAAGCACCGCCTCCATGCCTGAGGGATTGCCCAGCCAAACAACCCGCCAACCCTTGGCGCGCAAGCGCTCAGCCACAGCCAAGCCCGGAATGACATGCCCCCCTGTGCCTCCGGCCATCACCATCAGGCAAGGGCTCATAGCTTTCCCCCGCGCATCGTGATTCGGTTTTCTCGATCGATTCGCAGCAAGATGCCGATAGCCACACAATTCACCAAAATACCGGTGCCGCCATAACTCATCAGCGGCAGTGTCAAGCCTTTGGTGGGCAATAGGCCAAGATTGACGCCCATATTGATGAAGGCCTGCGAACCGATCCAAAGCGCAACCCCTTTTGCGACCAAGCCCGCGTAAAAGCGCTCCATCGCAATCGCTTGCCTGCCGATTTGAAAGGCTCGTCGCGTTATCCACAAAAAGCCCAAAATCGTGGCAATCACGCCGATCAAACCCAATTCCTCGCCAATCACCGCAAGCAAAAAGTCAGTATGCGCCTCGGGCAGGTAGTGCAACTTCTCCACCGAGCCGCCAAGCCCCACGCCAAACCACTCACCGCGTCCAAATGCGATCAGGGAATGCGAAAGTTGATAGCCTTTGCCAAGGGCATTCGAAGGTTCGAAGGGGTCAAGATAAGCAAAAATCCGCTCGCGCCGCCAGGGCGACAAATGAATCAGCAACGCAAAGGTCGTGAGCGCGATCACGATCAAACCGCTAAAGAGCTTGCCGTTCACCCCACCGAGAAAAAGAATCCCCATGGCTACGGCAGCAATCACGATGAATGCCCCTAGATCGGGCTCAAGCAACAATAAGAGCCCCACCAGGGCCACTGCCGTACCCATGGGCAAAAATCCCTTGGAGAAATGATGCATATAGTCTTGTTTGCGAACGGTGTAGTCGGCCACATAGAGGATGACGAAAATCTTCATCAGCTCAGAAGGCTGAAGATTAATGACACCGAGCGAGATCCATCGTCGAGCGCCGTAGACTACCTTCCCAACACCCGGAATCAAGACGAGCAGCAATAAAAACAAACCGAGCAAAAATAGGGGAGCTGCTAAGCGTTGCAAGGTTCTAGTGGGTACGCGAAACACCATCCAGGCTGCGATGAGGCCCATGGTGATGGCAAAGGCATGACGCAGCAAAAAGTGCGAAGACTTATAGGCTGCAAAACGGGGTGAGTCAGGCAGCGCAATCGAGGCCGAATAAACCATCACCAAACCGAAGAGCAGCAAGCCCACCGTCACCGCAAGCACGCTGTGATCGAGTTCTGCTGCGATTGGGCTGCTGCTTGCCTGGCGTCCCACGTCGCGTGAGGCAACCGCCGGCGAACTGGCGCGCGCGCGCCATGGCATTGCACCCGCAAGCCATTGTGGCGAAGCGCTAAATAAGCTGAGCACTCGAGCCAGGCGTGTTTGCAAAGCCAGTCTCACGCAATCACCCCGGCGAGTTCTTCAACCGCACGTGCAAACATCGCTGCCCGGTGCTTGTAATCCTTAAACATGTCAAAACTCGCACAAGCTGGCGAGAGCAGCACAGCCTCACCGGTTCGAGCGCGTTGCGCTGCCGCTTGAACCGCCTCCTCAAGGCTTTCGTGTCGACTCATCTCGAGGGCTCGTCCAAGCATGGCGGGATGCGCTGCAAGCGCCGCATGCACGGCAGCCTCGATGGCTGGCGCAGCCTCGCCGATTAACGCCACCGAAGCAGCCTTTTCAACGATTGCCTGGCCTAAGGCGGCAAAATCCTGACCCTTACCCACCCCACCTGCGATCAGATGACAGCTCATACCGATGCCACGCAAGGCAGCGATCGTCGCACCAACATTGGTGCCTTTGCTGTCGTCGATATAGGCCACGTCGTGCACCACTCGCAGGATTTCGCATCGATGCGGACCCGCCTCGAATCGGCGCAAACCATGCAACATGGCAGACATCGGAAGGCCAATCGCTCGCCCAAGCGCTAGTGCAGCCAAAGCATTAGCCTGGTTATGGTGACCACGCATACGAAGTGCCTCAGCGGGCATCAGCGGTCGGAGCCTAAAGGCGGCTGGCTCTGCACGCCTTCTACGACCGCCACCCTCCTCCAGCGCAACCGCCTCGACAAGCCACTGTAAGCCTTGCAGTTGAGCAACGCCCAGATCGCCAAGTCGTTGCGGCAATGAGAGCCCAAAACTAACCCGCTTCTGAACGGCACGCGACCAGGGTTCGGTGGCATCGTCGTCACGCGAAAAAACAGCAACACCCGCAGCTTGGAAAATCAGTTGTTTGGCCGCTGCGTAGTGATCCATCGAGGCGTGCCAATCAAGATGATCCACGCTTAGGTTCAAAAAGGCGCTGGCATCCGCTTGCAAGCTGCTACATAGCGCAAGCTGAAAGCTTGAAAGTTCAAGCACCCAAACCTGCGGCAGCGCATGAACAACCGAATCGGGCAGTGACGAATCCGAGTGCCAGTCCTCAGGGCTCAGACCTGCCGCGTCAAGCGCACCGATCAGCGCTCGAAGCGCAGCCGGTGATACATTGCCGGCGAGCGCCACCTTTCGGTTTGCTGCCTCACAAAGCTTGGCCAAAAGGCTTACGGTGGTCGTCTTCCCGTTGGTGCCAGTCACAGCAACCACAGCGGGCTGGTAGCCGCGTTGCGCAAGTCTAGCCAGAGCCTGCGCAAACCATTCGATTTCGCCAGCGATCGGAATGCCTTTTGCCTGCGCCCATTGAGCAAGTTCGGCACCTGGGCCGCGTTCGATCGATACACCAGGCGACCAAGCCAAGAGGTCGATACCCTCAAGCCAGGAGGCTTGCGGATCGCCAAACAAGCCATCGAGCTGCGGGAAATCTTCAAGCAGCGTTTTGGCGCCTGGCGGATCGGTGCGCGTATCGGCAAGCTTCACCTTCGCACCACAACGCATGAGCCAGGCCACCATCGCCTGCCCGGATTCACCACAGCCAAGCACGAGTACTTGCTGGCCTGCCCAGTGCAAGGGCTCCATCAAAGGCCGCACCGCCGGATGCAGCGCCGGCGTAGGCTTAGCGGCTTGTACCGTATTTTGTTTTTGCGGCTTCGTCGGGTTCATCTCAGCGCAACTTGAGTGTTGAAAGACCGAACAAGACCAGCATCATGGTCACGATCCAAAACCGCACCACCACCTGCGATTCGCTCACACCACCCACCTCGAAATGGTGGTGCAAGGGCGCCATGCGAAAAATTCGCCGCCCCTCGCCATAGCGCCGCTTGGTGTACTTAAACCAGCCCACTTGTAGCATCACCGAAATCGTCTCGGCAACGAAAACGCCGCCCATAATGAATAAGACGATTTCCTGCCTGACAATGACCGCGACCGTTCCAAGCGCACCGCCTAGCGCAAGCGCACCCACATCGCCCATGAACACCTGAGCGGGATAAGCGTTAAACCATAAAAACGCGAGCCCCGCACCTGCTAAAGCACCACAAAAAACAGTCAACTCACCAGCACCAGGTATGTGAGGAATCAATAAGTACTTTGCAAAAACCGCATGGCCCGTCACATAGGCAAATACCCCTAAGGCGCTACCGACCATCACGGTGGGCATGGTCGCCAGACCATCGGCACCGTCGGTCAGGTTGACCGCATTGCTGGTACCCACAATGACGAAGTAGCTCAGGATCATGAATCCGAGCACGCCAAGCGGATAGGCGACATTTTTGAAAAATGGCACGATCAAATCGGCCCTTGGCGGCAAATCCATATCGAGCCCAGACTCGACCCAGCGCAGAAAAAGGCTGAGCGCTTCGCCATTACTTTGTGCGGGAACAGCAAAGGCAAGCCAAACGGCAGCTAGCACGCCAATGAAGGACTGCCAAATGTACTTCTCCCTGGCAGGCATGCCTTGCGGATCTCGATGAACGACCTTGCGATAGTCATCAACCCAGCCTATCCAGCCAAAGCCAAAGGTCACCAACAGCACAATCCAAATGAAGCGATTGTCCAAATCAGCCCAAAGCAGCGTTGATAGGCCCAGGACAAGCAAGATTAAAGCACCGCCCATGGTGGGGGTGCCTTTTTTAACCAAGTGTGACTGAGGGCCATCATCGCGAACCGCCTGCCCGATTTTTAGCGCGGCCAGCCGTCGAATCACCCAGGGCCCCAAAAGCAAACCAAAAGCGAGCGCTGTTAGCGTGGCTAGGGCGGCACGCAAGGTGATGTAGTTGAACACCGAAAAAGCTCGAATGTCCTTGGCAAGCCATTGGGTAAGTTCGAGCAGCATTACAAGGCCACCTTGGCATGTTGATCTTCGGTAAGCGCCCTCACGACCCGCTCCATAGCCATAAAGCGCGAGCCTTTGACCAATACGGTGGCCTCCGTCGCTAAATGATCCGGATTGAGGCTTTCCTTAAGCGCATCGACCAGGGCAGCCACATCGTTTCCAAAGTGTCTTGCCTTAGCGCCGAAACCCCGAGCTGTGTGGGCGCTGGCATCGCCAAGCAACCATAGTTGCTCGATGCCACAGGTACGCGCATAAACACCCACTTCCTCATGGAACGCATCGCCTTGCTCGCCAACCTCACCCATATCGCCAAGCACCAGAAAGCGCTCACCCGCCACACCGGCCAGCACGTCGATCGCAGCGCGTACCGAATCAGGATTGGCGTTATAGCTATCGTCAATAAGCAAGGCCTGCCCATGCAAGGGAATTTGGCGCAAACGTCCGCCAACCGGCTCAAACTGCTCAAGTCCTGCGACGATGTCTTCAAAACGAACGCCGATTGCCTCACAGCAGGCGGCCGCTGCCATTGCATTGCGAATGTTGTGCCGGCCCGCGATGCGAAGTGTCAGCATCGCGTTATCGCCATGGCAGTGCAAACGAAAACTGCTTGCACTTACTTCGCTCGCATGAACCGGCCAGTGATCGTGCCAGCCAAAACAAACACAAAGTCGATGGCCGGCCAGCGATTGCCAGATCGGCGCACACTGATCATCGCCCGGGAATACGGCGATCCCGTCGGCTTGCAGCTGGCTGATCGCCGCCCCATTTTCTCGCGCAGAGGCCTCAATGCCGTGTAAAAACTCTTGATGTTCACGCTGCGCGTTATTGACAAGCGTGAGCGTGGGCTGGGCGATCGGACAAAGCTGGGCCATTTCGCCCACCTGGTTAATGCCCAACTCGAAAACAGCTGCGCGGTGACTGCTACGAAGTCGCAACACAGACATCGGTACACCATAGCCGTTATTTAAATTACCCTGGCTCGAAAGCGCGGCCTCGCCATAGGCAATCCGCAAAATGCTTGCGATCATCTCCTTGACCGTGGTTTTGCCGTTACTGCCGGTAACCGCGATCACAGGTATTGAAAACTGGCGGCGCCAGCCTGCTGCAAGCTGCTGCAGCGCCAAGGTGGTATCGGGCACTTGCAAACCGTGAATCACCCCACGCTGAACTTCGCCATCGATTAAGGCATCGGGCGATAAGCTTTGGGCACTAAGCACCGCGCGAACGCCGGCACCGATCACCTGGCCAATAAAGGCATGAGCATCAAAGCGCTCCCCAACCAGGGGTACAAAAAGATCGCCTGCCTTTGCATCTCGCGAGTCAGTACAAACCCTTTGTACCTCATAGTGTGGATCGCCCACGAGCCTTGACCCATCGATCCAGGACTGCGCTTGTTCGAGGCTAAACATCACGCGTGCACCTCGAGCGACCAATGCCTTGCCAGCGCCTGTCGGGCATGCTCGCAGTCATCAAAGTACAGCCTTTGACCACGCACCTCCTGATAGTTTTCATGCCCTTTGCCTGCGATCAGCACCACGTCGCCAGCATCAGCGCTAACGATGATTTGCTCAATGGCCGATCCGCGATCCACATCAACAAGCAATCGCGCTGGGTCATAGGCAGCCTCGGGGCAAACCCAGATAGCCCCTTGTCGTAAGGCTTCGCAAATAGCCGCAGGGTCTTCGTAGCGGGGATTGTCGCTTGTGAGGCAAAGCCGATCGCAAGACTTGATGGCAAGCGCAGCCATGTCGTGGCGTTTGCCGGGATCGCGATCACCACCCGCACCCAGTACGCAGTGCAAACGTCCACGACGCTGATCGGCCACGGGACGCAAAGCCCGCAAGACTTGTTCGACGGCATCAGGCGTATGAGCGTAATCGACCACAACAAGCGGCGTTTGGGGAGCACCGATGCATTGCATGCGCCCCGGTATAGGGCTAAGGTCATGCAGCGAGCACATCGCCTGCGCCGTACTTTGGCCCAAAGCCATCAAGGTGCAGGCAACAGCCAGTGCATTGGCGGCGTTGAATCGACCCATCAGCCCGAGTTGCACCACGCCTTGTGCTGTTGCTTTGCGCTGCTCAGGCGCAAACCGCGCCCATCTCAAACCCGACCCACGGTCTTGCGGCTCGTAAGACGCCCAAAGCAGATCCGCGTTGTGGCGCGCAGCCAAGTCGATAGCCTGATCGGGACGGTCCTCTACACTGTAGAACCAAAGCCGAGAAGCCCGAGGACAGGCATCGATCATCGTCTGCGCCCAAGTATCGTCGGCATTAATCACCGCGTGGGCTGGCTTTTCTCGTGTTGCACGCTCGAGCTGTGTTGCATGCAGGCCTTGTCGATGACCAAGCATGGCGAACAAACCCGCCTTCGCTTGGGCGTAGGCATGCATATCGTCGTGGTAATCCAGATGGTCACGGCTCAAATTCGTGAACACAGCAACAGCTGGTTCAAGGCCTTGCAAACGCCCCTGATGCAAACCGATCGAAGAAGCTTCCATCGCAACAAGGCTTGCACCCTCCTGCCTGAAGTCGTGAAGCATTTGCTGCAAACGCACCGCATCCGGGGTTGTCAATCCAAAGGTCTCAAGTGCGCGCCCTTCGCCGATGAAGCCTGCACCGAGCGTACCGATGACCGCCGTGGGTTTAGCGTAGGCCTGCGCGATCCAGTGGGTGATGCTCGTCTTGCCGTTGGTTCCCGTGACCGCGACAACTGGCAGCTTGCGGGAGGGAAAATCGAGATAAGCGGCAGCAAGATCGCCCGCGACGGCTACCGGTGCAATCACCACGGCCTGAGCACCTCGTTGGAGGGCATCACTGACATAGTCCTGCGGACTGCTGCGCGAACCCGGCAGCGCAAAAAAGATATCGCCGGCTTCAACTAAACGGCTATCGGAGCGCAACTTGCTGCCCGCTGCCGCATGTTGTTGCATCCAGCCAAGCACCGCTTGGAAGTCATTACCGGTGGTTTCGCGAATGTTCATCGCTTATTCACCGCTCCGGTCG
Organism: Burkholderiaceae bacterium; assembly: GCA_900299025.1. Lineage (GTDB taxonomy): Bacteria > Pseudomonadota > Gammaproteobacteria > Burkholderiales > Burkholderiaceae_E > UBA3064. Next base: position 7,653 of record OMIE01000083.1, on the reverse strand, counting down.
CGACGAGGGCTTGAGCATCATCACGATCACGATCGGCGCCGCTCTGCGCAAGTTTGTCGTCGGTTTGCACCGCAACCGCTGGGGGTGCAGGTTCTTGGGCCGGCTGCATCGGACTTTGCCCGGCTTTGGGTACAAAGGCCTGCATATTGGCATCGGGCATGACCCTTAGGGCTCGCAGGCTTTCGCCGCCGATGCGCGAGAACACGGGCGCTGCGACCAGACCACCATAGTACTTGCCGGCTGATGGCTCATCGACCATGACCGCAATAATGATTCTTGGATCGGACACCGGCGCAAAACCGACGAAGGAGGCCACATACTTGTTGGCGTAGCGCCCGTTTTCCAGTTTGTGTGCCGTACCGGTTTTACCGGCAACACGGTAGCCCTGGATTTGCGCCTGGGGTGCGGTGCCACCAGGGCCAGCGGCCAATTCCAACATATGGCGGACAGCTTTGGCTGTGTCCTTTCGGATCACGGTCTCACCATCAACCCGCTCGGCGTGCTTCAGCATGGTGACAGGAATGAGCTCACCGTCGCGGGCGAAAATCGAATAGGCCCTTGCCAATTGCAAGAGTGAGACCGAAATCCCGTGTCCATAAGACATGGTTGCCTGTTCGATCGGTTTCCAGCCGCGATGCGGCCTAACACGGCCTGCCACTGCACCCGGAAAACCGATGTCTGGTGCCTGGCCAAAACCGACCTGGGTGAAAAGCTGCCACATTTCCTGGGGCGGCATTTGCAAGGCCATCTTCGCCGTGCCCACGTTGGATGACTTTTGCAGGATTTGCTCAACGGTCAGCACACCATAAGCATGAGCGTCGTTAATCGTATGGCTGCCAATCGTCATGCGGCCCGGTGCAACATTAAAGGTGCTTTCTGGGCGCACCCGATTTGAATCGAGCGCCAAGGCTGTGGTGAAGGGCTTCATCGTGGAGCCCGGCTCGAAAATATCGGTGATCACCCGGTTACGCAGCTGAGCGCCCGAGAGGTGGCTGCGTTGATTGGGGTTGTAACTTGGCCAATTCGCCAGCGCAAGCAACTCACCTGTCTGCACATCAATCACAACAGCTGCCGCAGCCTTTGCCCGATGCAATTCAACCGCATCACGGATGGCGTTAAATGCAATGAACTGTATTTTGCTATCAAGCGACAAAGCGAGATCGCGTCCATGCTGGGGATCGCGCACCTCGCGCACATCTTCGATGATTCGTCCGAGCCGGTCTCTGATCACCACGCGTGAGCCTGCAATGCCTGAGAGCACTTTTTCCCGCGACAATTCAATACCCTCTTGGCCACTGTCTTCGACATTGGTAAAGCCAACCACGTGCGCGGCGGTATCGCCTTCGGGGTAATAGCGCTTGTATTCCCGCCGCAAATGTAATCCTGCGATCTGTAGCCCCTCGACCTGGCGTGCAATTTCAGCGTCAACCTGCCGTTTCAAATAAACAAAGGTCTTATCCTCTTGCGCTACCCGTTGCTGAATGTCGCTAAGACGCATGCCTAGCAACTTAGCCAATTGGCTTAGCTGCTGTTCACTTGCGCGAAATTCAGGCGGATTCACCCAGACAGCACTCGCAGGCAGGCTTGTTGCCAAGGTGTTGCCATTGCGATCAAGAATCTTCCCACGCGAGGCCGGCAGCTCAAGGGTTCGCTGGTAGCGCACCTCACCCTGGCGTTGTAAGAAATCCTGCGAAATGACCTGAAGCCAAATTGCCCTGGCGATCAAGGCCAGAAAGCCCAGGGTCAACAGGAAAAAAGCAATTCTTGAGCGCAGATTCGATAACTTGACCTGTAGCAAAGGCGTGGCGCTCATGGATACCGCACGCGGGCGCCGCTTTCGGACGGCCTGCGGACCCATGGGCTGGCTTGCGTGTTGATGCTGCGTGCTCATCGCGTCACACTCATGGCCTTGGCTCGGCTGGTGTTTGCAACTCGAGCGCCGGCAACGCCCCCTGCGCGGCTGGCTTGTTGGTGGCCTGACCCGCAGCGATCGCAAGCGATGCATCCTGCCTGCGCAAAGCCAGAGGGGGCATCGTGAGGTAGACGGTTCGGTCAGCCGAAGCCGAAATCATCCCTAAATCACGTCGAGCCTTCAAATCGATCATCGACGCTTTGGCCAATTGCAATTGGTCTAGCTGCAATTGCTTCCATTGAATATCGAGCTCTTTGCTTCGGGTTTGCGCACGCTCCAAATCAATGAAAAGCTTGCGCGCCCGGTGTTGTGAATCAACCAAGGCAAGCGAGCAAGCGATCAAAGCAAGCACCAGCAAAAAATTGATCCGATAGGCCATCAGTGCCCCCCTCCGATCGCGTGCCGATTTATCGCGCCTTCGTGCTGGGTGTTGTCATGGGCGTTCTTGTAGGCAAAACGCAAGACTGCCGAGCGCGCTCTGGGATTGTCTTTAACTTCTTGGGCATCGGGCAGGTGGCGGTAGACCGAGTGAATCGGCCAGTCTGCGACCTGGACCGCACCGGTGATGGGATGTCGTTGGGCTGTCGCACCACGTTGCCGGGCGAAGAACTGCTTGACCCTGCGATCTTCAATCGAGTGAAAGCTAATCACAGCGAGGCAAGCCCTAGGCGCAAGACGCTCAAGCGCCTGCTCAAGGCCAGCGTCAATTTCCTCCAACTCCTGATTCACCTTCATGCGAATCGCCTGGAAACTGCGGGTTGCCAGGTCTTTGCCGTCATCGCGCCGCACACCACGTCGTCGCAACACCTGTTGAATCAAAGCGGCAAGCTCGGCCGTGGTTTGGAGTGCGGACTCACCCTCTGACTCAAAGCGCAACTTGATGGCCCTTGCAATCGCCTTCGCTTGCCGTTCCTCGCCAAAATCCCGCAAAACCGCTTCGATCGCCTCGCTCGTTGCCTCGCGCAGCCATTGCCTTGCGCTCAATCCCTCGGTGGGATTCATGCGCATATCCAAAGGGCCATCCAACCTGAAGCTAAAGCCACGCTCGGCCTGATCAAGTTGAGGCGACGATACGCCGAGGTCAAACAAAACGCCATCAAGCTGGTCAACCCCACAGCGATCAAGCGCATCGGAAAGCGCACCAAATCGCGCATGCAACAGATCAAAGCTTGCGCCGCAATCGGGTAAATCCCAGGACTGCGGCAATTTAGCGCCATAGGCAATGGCCTGAGGGTCGCGGTCGATCGCAATCAAGCGCCCTCCCTCCCCAAGCGCTGCAAAGATCGCACGCGCATGACCACCACGCCCGAAGGTCGCATCCAAATAGCTGCCATCGGGCTTGACACGAAGTGCATCAAGCGCTGCGCCGAGCAGGACCGGCCGATGGGACACATGGTGCAAGCGTCCCCGCCTAGAGGGTGAAATGCGATAAAGCCTCGGGCATGCCGGCGTCAATAGCCTGCTGTTCCCGAGCGTGAAGACTTGGCGGATCCCAGAGTTCGAAGTGTGCGCCCATACCCATGAAGACCATCTGGCGCTCAATCTTTGAGGCCTGTCGCAACTCGGGGGAAATGAGTATGCGACCCGATCCGTCCATGTCCACATCCTCAGCACTGCCAAGAAAAATCCGCTGCCAGTCGCGTGCCGCAATCGGAAAAGAACGGATTTCTTCTCGCTTAATCTCCCAAGTGCCCCGAGGGAACAACAAAAGACATCCGTCTGGGTGTCTGGTGAGCGTGAGGCGACCCTCGCACTGCGCGAGCAGGACGTCCCGATGCCTTGAAGGCACGGTAACCCGCCCCTTGGCATCCAGGTGCAGTGAGGACGTTCCCTGAAACATAATGATCGGTGCACCCGGATGACCGTGTACACACTTACCCCGCCTTTGTTAAGCCGATTGCCGCCACCGATTACAAAACCACGACCCCGACCGCCATCGGATGTCGCTTTTTGCGCCACTTTTTGCCACTTTTTCCTACAATTTGCCACTTTACGGAAAAGGACCTGCGGGGTCAAGTTGAATGACCCTAAATTTGTCAATCGTGACAATGACTTAGCTGGGAGGGGAAAGTGGGTCTGTAGGCCGGATTCTGTAGGGCAAAAGCCTGACGATCATTCATCTTGGCGGGCTTTTACAAGCCAGCTCATGCCACCTACCCACATGCGCAATCAGCGATGGACCATCGATGGGCCAAGCACGAAGGCTGGCGCGCGCATGCCTATTTGGTGTTGCTCCAGGTGGGGTTTAGCCTGCCAGCGCTGTCGCCAACGCCGCGGTGGGCTCTTACCCCACCATTTCACCCTTACCTACCAAGTCGAAACCTGGCGGGCGGTATCTTTTCTGTGCCACTTTCCGTCGCCTTGGGTCTCGGCTGCCCGAGGGCAACCAAGACTTGCTGCGCCTGGCCGTTAGCCAGCACCTCGTCCGATGGAGTCCGGACCTTCCTCTGGAGGCCTTGCAGCACCCAGCGATCGTCCGACCCACTTTCCGATGAGCATATTAACCTGATTGCAGCGCCCGATGACCCCCGAAGGCCAATCAAGTGCCCCCTAGCGCCTCGGGATGGTCCTCAACATAAGCACGAACAATCGTTTCAAAATCTTGATCCGGCGAGAAACCCATGGCAAGAGCCCGAGCGGTATCAAATCGGGCTGCCCAGGTGTTGACCAGACGCAAGACGGCTGGGTCGGCTTGTTGTTGAACCAGGCCTAAGGGCTTTTTGCCCGCCACAGCCTCGAGTGCTGCTAACTCCTCTTGCATGGTCACCGTTAGACCTGGCAAATTAATGGCCCGATGCCAGCCCCAAGCCGAGGGCGCAAGGCTTAGCGCGTGCATCAACATCTTCACTACCGCACGCGGCGAAGCGACCCACATCGCGGTTGAAGCATCCACCGGCAGCACCACCGGTCGCCCTGCAAGCGGCTCACGGATAATGTTTGAGGCGAAACCTGATGCCGCACCGTTGGGTTTGCCAGGACGCACAACCACCGTCGGAATACGCACCGAGCGCCCATCGATAAAGCCCTTCCGGGTGTAGTCCTGAACGAGCTGCTCGCCCATGTATTTCTGAATGCCATAAGAGCCCTGGGGCGTGGGCGTTGTGTCGTCGCGCACGACTGCAGGCAAATCGCCACCAAACACCGCAATCGAGCTTGCATAAAGGATACGAATCAAGCGGTTCTGCGCGCGCGCAGCCTGCAAAAGGTTGCGTGTACCGTCAAGGTTGACTCGCATGCCCAGGTCAAAATCTGCCTCGGCAGTTCCACTGACCACGGCAGCCAAATGAATAATGGCTGCGCTGTCCTCACGAAAAAGCGCGCTAACCTGGTGAGGATCAGCAATATCGCCAACCACATAGTGCAGCTTTGGATGCTGAAGACTTCCCACTGCAACATCAAAAGCGGTAATCGAACGGATCGGCGTACTCGCCTCGGGGGCAAGTTCGAGCGAATCGGCCTTAAGCAGGCTTGCGATGCACTGTTGTCCCAAGAATCCTGAACCACCGGTCACAATCATATGCATCGCAAGATCTCCTTAATTGGGGTTCGCAGGCCGTCTGAAAACACTGCGGTCATCATAAAAAGCTGGGTATTGATTATCTGGATGCCACCCTGGCACACCCAGCAAAGGAAGCGGATAAAGTTTAAATGTATCGCTCAGAAGGGCGTCCTTTGGCGATTGAACCGCCTGCGCCCGATCATCCAGACCCTGCGTCGTTTGAGCATCGATCCAAAGGCTCATAAGCCTAGCGAGCCATGGGTCCAGAAGGCTTGGGCTTACATGCTCCGTTGGGGCCTGCGCAAGGCCACCGACACCGCGCGCTTGGCCACTGACACCTTGGGCGATACCGACGCTTACGCCTGCCGGCAGCGAAAGGATCAAAACATGTGCCGTGAGCGCCTTATAAGGCGCCAAACACTTCTCGTAAAGCGCATGGCCAAACATGAATAAGCCCTGGGCTTGATCGATCCGAAGCCAGCGATCGCGTTCGGCCACAAAAAGCCTGTGCCAATCGCGATCACGAAGCGCATCGCTTAAAACCGGATCGAGGTCTAACCAAACAAGCGCTTGCTCATCAATGAGCGTTGCTTTGTCCCGCATCGGCCCTCGGGTGCCTGCTTGCGCTGGGGCCGCAAGAGCATGCATGCGATTGAGTTGAGCCTTGCTTAAAGGCCATGTCAACCAGATCAGCGCATTAAATAAGTCATGCCACTGACCCTTGCCTTCAAGTCGCGTGGGTACTTGACCGTACTGATCAATCCAAGACTCATAACCCTTACCCGACCACTGAGCCTGATCGATAAAGACGACATCAAGACCACGACCATTGCGACACGAACGCTGCAAGGCCTGGTTGTTAAGCCATTCGAGCCGGGACTTAGCATCGGCGATTTTAAGAACAGTAAGCAAATCAGAGCGAATCGGCTGCCACCAGGGATGAGCAATGCTAGCAATCGACAAAGCCATCAAATCGCCAGGGAACAAACTCACCGCCTGCAAGCGGCACAATATGACGCTCTCCAAAACCCAAGCGTTGCGGGGTTTGACAGGCTTCAGGCACTAAACGGATGCTGCGCGTGTTGGCTGAGAGCCCATAAAACGCAGCCCCATGCGCCCAAGCGAAACCAGGCAAATGCTCAAGCGCATCGACTGCATCAAAAGCACTTGCATAAAGCGCGAGCGCATGGGGTGCGCTATAACATCCTGCACAAGCTGCCGCATGTTCTTTCAAATGGGCAGGATGGGGCGCCGAATCGGTCCCAAGGAAAAACCTGGCTGAGCCTGAGCTGGCAGCTTGCATCAAAGCGCGTCGATGACGCTCCTTTTTCAAGACCGGAAGGCAATACCAATGAGGCCGTAAGCCACCGTTAAAAATCGCATTACGGTTATAAAGCAAATGCTGTGGTGTGATCGTTGCAGCAATCGGACCTTCGGCATCACGAACAAAATGCGCAGCCTCCTCCGTCGTGATGTGTTCAAAAACAAGTTTAAGCCCGGGAAACTTTCGCCTTAAATCGATCATGACCCGATCGATAAAGACAGCCTCTCGGTCAAAGACATCGACATCACGGTCAGTAACCTCGCCATGAACGAGTAAGGGCAAGCCGCGCATCTCCATTCGCGCGAGCACATGATGTAATTGATGGATCGACGTCACCCCGGCGTCCGAATGGGTTGTTGCCCCTGCTGGATACAGTTTCACCGCACGAACAAAGCCAGAATCCACAGCCTCGTCGATGTCCGATGGCGCTGTGTGATCGGTGAGATAAAGCGTCATCAAGGGCTCAAAATGCGCAGCTTGCAGAAGCTGCTCAAGCATCCAGTCCGCACTTGCATCCGGGCGATTGAAAAAATGCTGCATGCGTATCGTGGCCAGTATATCAGAGGTTTTATATCGGTCTATATTTCTAACCGTTTCATCAATCACAAGCTTGAGCGCATCAAGAATCCTTTGTCGATACGCCAAGGCTTGACTGACATTTGTCACAGGCGGCTTTAAATTCGGCATCACAATCGCCCTGCCAAATTGCAGCGCAGTCGCGAGGACCACACTTTTTAAGGCGTCGCCATCGCGCAAGTGCAAATGCCAGTCATCGGGTAGACCACAAACGAGCGCTTGGGCTGCTTTGGCTTTTGACAGGGTGCCTTGTTCGTCGTTCATGGGCCTTACTCGGTTGGTGCAGTGACAAGGATGGCCCGAAAATCATTGACATTCGTGCCCGTCGGTCCGGTATAAATT
>OMIE01000082.1 GCA_900299025.1 Burkholderiaceae bacterium | reverse complement strand
TGCTTGGTGGCGAGTGCACAGGCAAAACCAAGCTTGCACAGTCACTGGCACACACGCTCAAGCTCGGTTATGTACCTGAAGCTCTGCGATTATTTGTTGGGGAGCATCAGCGCAGTCCACGCCAGGATGAGCAAGAGCCAATCTTGATCGCCCAATGCGATGCGATCGGCAAGGCACTTTGCGGACTTGACCGCCCTCCAATCGGTCCCCTGTTGATCTGTGACACCTCTCCTTGGATGACTGCTGTTTACAGCTTGCAGTACTTTGGCGATACCGGCCTATTTGCCAAGGCCGAGCGCTTGATGTTGGACTTGGCTGAGACCTATCGTTTTCGCTGGCTCCATTTGCATTGCGCTGATGACATCCCCTGGCAGGCGGACGGCATACAGCGCGACGGGCCCGGTCATCGCGCACTTAGCCGCATGCTCATTGAGCGGTACCCACCGCTGCAAGGAGCGATTGGCCATGGCAGGGTCGAGTTGCTTGAAGGAGGTTTTGAGCAACGTTTGACTTGGGTGAGAGAAACGCTCGCTTGCCGGTGCCTGGACTGATTCACCATCTGGAAAAGCGCCTGACAAGAGCCTGAAAAGAGCAAAAGGCCTTGCCATAACCTCAATCGTGTCCTAAGCATTGCACGGACTTCGTTTTGTCATGTGCTAGCGTTGAGTCTTCGCTAGGGGTCCCGTAAAACCGCCACATAGCCATCTTGCTTTGGGGCGTCTGCTTGCAGACGGGTGAGAAAAACCCTTCGAACCTGATCGAGTTAAGACTTGCGCAGGGAAGCGTGTGTTCGAAGGCAGTTGCAGCGATGCTCGACTGTGATCCGAGCCGTATTCCAAGCCTTTTATCTTGTCTCTGCAGTGTTCGAAGGTTCGAACAAGGAATCGACAAGCATGGATAAAGGCAAACAGCGTGCTCCATTAAAATCGCGGGTTTCATCGAAAGCAGGCGCGCAAGCAAAAAGCCAGGCTCCGTTCATAGGCATGATCTGCGCGGTGCATGCCTTATGTGTGGGCTCGCATTCGAATGCCTGGGCTCAGCAAGAGCGACTCGAAGTCCGCAGCAGCAGCCTTCAGGCTGAAGCCGCCTCGCTGACAGGCTTCGGCAGCCCTTTGCAAAAGCTGCCGTTTGCGATCACGAACATCGACACCGAGGCGCTCAAGTCCTTCGGGCTCCAAGCTCTATCGGATGTGCTGCGAAGTGATCCGGCAGTTTCAGATGCGTATAACACGCTGGGCTATCCTGAAAACTTTGCGATTCGGGGCTTTCTGATTGATCCTCGACTCAATTATCGACGAGACGGCATGCCGGTCAATGGGCACGCACCAGTTGCCTTTGAAAACAAGGCCTCTGTGCTTGTACTCAAGGGTGCTTCGGGCATGTTTGCAGGCAGTTCTTCCCCAGGTGGTATGGTTGATTTTGTGCTCAAGCGGCCCGGGAGCGAGGCTATCCGAAGTGCAGTGCTTAGCCTGTCTGAGCGTGGTACCCGCTATGCTGCGGCGGATCTCTCAGAGCGTTTCGGGTCTTCTGGTGCACTTGGTGTGCGGTTGAATCTCGCCACCGAGACGAGGCGACCCATGGCCGAGCGCGCCCCCGGGGATCGGCAGTTTCTTTCGGCCTTGATCGATTGGAAAATGCCAGGCGGTGGGCTTTTGACCTGGGATGTCGAGCGACATTTGTACTCACAAATCTCAGTGCCCGGTGCGAGCCTTCTCGATGGGCGATCGCTGCCTACCGTATTGCCGCGACGCAATTTGAATGACCAGTCTTGGTCAGCACCGTTTGAGAGTCAGGAAACGGCGAGCACTTTGCGTTGGAGTCAGAGTCTAGGTTCAGACTGGGTACTGCGCGCTGCCAGTTCGTTTCAAGCGCTTCGGACCAACGACCGTATCGCCTTTCCGGACGGTTGCAGCTCGGGTGCCGAATACCTCTATCCGGGATTTTGTGCCAATGGCGATGCCGATTTGTATGACTACCGAAGCCTAAACGAGCGAAGATTGAGCCGCGCCAACGAGCTTCGTCTGGAGGGACAGAAAACCTTTGCTGGTGCTAAGCATCAAATGGCAGTCGCATTCAAGAAAACCCGCTTGGGTGAGCAACTTGAGCCAAGTCAAGCCTATAACTGGGTCGGCGTTACCAACTATTTTGCCTCGGTCATGCTCGACGCAAACCCGCTTGCCGATAGCTTAAATAGTAATCGCTTGCTATCGACACGCGAGTTTTCAGTCCAGGACCGTGTGCAGTGGTCTGGGCCTTGGGTTGTTTGGGCTGGGCTGCGCAACACCTTGATTGAGGCTCGTTCAGCACGAAGTGACGGTCAACGAGCGACGGCGTTTGAACAACGCTTTAGCAGCCCATTTCTGGCCTTGAGTTATGAAACTGGAGGCTTTCAGCACGCTTACCTATCCTATGCCGAGGGCGTTGAAACCGATGTGGTGCCGAATCGCCCGACTATTTACCGCAATGCAGCGCAGCTACTCCCGCCCCAGCGCAGCAAGCAATGGGAGGCAAGCCTGCGCAAGCTTTGGTCTGATGCGCCGGGCATTCAAGCGCAGATCGCACTGACTGCCTTTCATATGGAACGACCAAGTGCGGCTGATGTCTCTATGGACACAATCGGCGAGGGACCTGCCCTCGAACGTGTGGGCGGCGCCAATCTTGCGAGGCACCAAGGACTCGAGTTGCAAGCGAGCCTCAAAACGCCCAGCCTAGGGATGTTTCAATTTGCTGCGCAACGTAGCCAAGCCAAACTGGTCGACGCCTTAAACCCCAACCAAGTAGCCTCGCCGGTCCTCAATGTTGCGCCATGGAGTGCTCATCTGATGCACCGTTGGCCATTAGCTCAGCCGGATTGGCAATGGCAAAACCGCGTCTACGCGATCGGACGCAAGCCCGTCTTACTTTCAACGGAGTCCCCGGGCGATGTCGGGTTGGCACTTCCTGCACGCTGGCAGTGGGATAGTGCTTTAACTTGGCAGCAGAGCCTGCCAAAACTGCGCTTGCGATGGACCCTGGCAGTTAACAATCTTCTCGATCGAGCGGATTGGCGTGAGGCGCCGACTCAGTACTGGGGTGGTACTTATCTTTTCCCTGTTCAAGCACGTAGCTTGCGCTTAGCGGTGCAGGCGCACTGGTAAGCTCTCGGTCCTTTCCGACTTACTTTTGTGCAAAGGCCATCCATGCTTGTGCTTGATCGCTTCCTCGCTAAGCTTTTAGGGCGAATGATCACTCTTTTTGGGCAAATACTGTCCTTAGTCATGATTGCCATGGCGCTTGGTTTATCAGAGCCTAGTGCCTTTGCTCAAACACAGCCTGCCTGGGCGAGTCAACCGATCCATCAGGTTGAGGGCATGCTGTCCTACCGACTACCCAATGGTTTGCAGCTGATTCTTTATCCCAATGCGACCAAGGCTTCAACAACGATCAATCTGACAGTCAATGTGGGGTCCCGTCATGAGGGTTATGGTGAAACCGGTATGGCGCATTTGCTCGAACATTTGGTTTTTAAGGGTTCGCCAAAGTTCCCTACGGGCATCGCTGAATTATCGAGCCGTGGTTTTCGGGTCAATGGCACTACATCCTGGGATCGTACTAATTATTTCGCAAGTTTCCCCCGGAGCGATGAAAATACCCAATGGATGATCCAATGGCTCGGGGATGTGTTGGTCAACGCTTACATACGGAAGCAAGACCTTGACTCTGAAATGACAGTGGTTCGCAATGAATTTGAGCGTGGTGAGAACAATCCTGTCGGTGTTTTATATCAACAGGTTTTTGCTGTCGCTTACACTTGGCACAACTATGGCAAAGCAATTATCGGCACCCGTTCTGACATTGAAAATGTATCGATAGAACGATTAAAGCGGTTTTATCAGCACCACTATCAGCCCGATAATGCAGCCTTGCTCGTAAGTGGTGCATTCGATCAAGACAAGGTCATTGCATGGGTACACGAAGCCTTTGGCGGCTTGGCCAAGCCAACCCGTTTGCTCGAACCAACCTACACCGTTGAGCCTGTCCAGGAAGGGGCTCGTGAGCTCAAGCTGCGCAGGGTCGGCGAGGCGCCTGCGATTGTGCTTTCCTACCATGCGCCATCGGCACTTCACCGAGACTTCCCAGCCATGATGCTCGCCACCCATATGATGGGTGGCCCGAATAACCGAATCAGCGAGCGCATTGTCAAGAAGGGCCTTGCAGCTGGGATTTGGGGTTGGGCGCGTTCTGCACCTGAGCCCTCGAATGTTATTTTTGCCTTGCAATTAAAATCAGATCAGTCTACAGAGAAAGCGAGGCAATCGCTGCTCGATCTGACGGAGTCGGTCCTGCGCGAACCCTTTACAGAGCAAGAGCTAAGTGCGGCAAAGGCACATTTTGTGACGCAATATGAACAAATGCTTGCCGACCCCGAGCGCGTGGCCTACAACCTCTCGGAGTCGATTGCGCTGGGTGATTGGCGCATGTTGTTTCAACAACGAGATCGTATTGCTGCAACAAAACTCGAAGATGTCAATCGGGTTGCTGCAGCGTTTTGGATCGAAAGTAATCGCAGCTTAGGTATTTTCGAGCCCGAGCAAAAGCCTTTGAGATCGCCCGAGCAGCGTCAGGCCTCCCTGAGCGATGCCATGGCAGGCTTCTCGCCAAGAGGGGCAAGTGAACAGGGCGAAGCTTTTGATGTCTCGCCTTCCAACATCAAGGCAAGACTTAAGATCGAAAAGCCGCTGCCAGATTTGGTTTTACAAAGTATAAGCAAGCGGAGCGCGTCGAACCTGGTCGTGCTGCAGGCTAGTCTTCGTTACGGTAATTTAAAAGATCTGCAAAATCAGACCGATATGGCTTCGATGGCAATTGCCATGTTATCCAGGGGTGTTGTTGGGCAGTCGAGAAAAGAATTTGCCGAGGCGATGACGGCGCTTAAAGCAACCTGGAGTTTGCAGGGTGGAGCAGAAGGCTTGAATGTTTCACTCAAGCTGCCTGCTGACCGTTTCGAAGAAGGCCTCGGGCTGTTGCTTAAGGCCTTGACTGAACCAGCCTTCGATGCTGCTGAGTTTGAGGAGTTGAAAGCCTCTGCCATCGCCTCGATCGAGTCTTCGCGTCAAGATCCGCAAGCGATCGCCTTCCGTTCGATGGCCGCCAAGCTCTCAAGCTATCCAAAGGGCGACCCTCGCTATGTGCCGAGTTTTGAGGAGAGTTTGCAAAGCATTAAGTCATTGCGTCTTGAGGACGTTAAAGCATTCTGGGATCGTTTTGTGCGTCCAGGGCCGATGTCCGTGAGCCTTATCGGCGATGTAGCGTCGGAGCGGTTGAACCAGGCATGGACGGATTTTTGGAAGCAATGGCAGGCCAAACGCCCAGCGCTTGTTACTTACGAGCGTATTCCTCGACCTGCGCTCGATATCAGAGCGCATAGCCAGCGCATCGACACGCCCGAGAAGAAGAATGCGTTTTGGCTTGCCCAGCAACGCTTTGAGCTTGCCGATGACCAAAGGGCCTACCAGGCATTGCGCTTGGCTATCCGTATCTTTGCCGGAGGCGGATCACCCACAGGTCGTTTATGGGATCGGGTTCGTGAAAAGGAAGGTCTCAGTTACGGTGTTGGCGGATCGCTTTCGGGTGGGGAACCGGGTAGAGCCAGCTCAATCATGTTTTACGCAATTTTCGCACCGCAGAATCTAGATCGGTTGCAGCAGGCTTTGCGTGAGGAGTTTGAGCGTGCCAATGGCCAAGGTTTTCAAGAGGGTGAATTGCAAAAGGCCAAGCAAGGTCTCGAAGCCCAGATCAATTTAGCCTGGGCCCAAGAATCTGTGCTTGCAGGGACCTTAAATTGGCTCGAGGAGCATTCACGGACTGTGGACCATTTGCAAGCGATGCGAGACTTGAGGGCATCGATCAAGCTCGAAGAAGTTAATGAGGCTTTTCGTCGCTATGTTCGTTTGAGCGATCTGATCACGATCACAGCAGGTGACTTTCTTGCAAGGAAGAGCCCATGATGAGAAGGCCATTTGAAGGGATCACTGTTGTATCGCTTGAGCAAGCGGTCGCTGCGCCGTATTGTTCATCGCGTCTTGCCCAGGCAGGCGCTCGTGTCATTAAGGTCGAGCGGCCGGAAGGTGATTTTGCACGGGGCTATGACCGGGCCGTGCACGGACATGCCTCTTATTTTCTTTGGCTCAACACAGGCAAAGAGTCAATCGCACTTGATTTGAAACAGGCGGATGATCTGGCGCTCATGAAGCGGATGATCGCAAAGGCCGATGTCTTCATACAAAATCTTGCGCCCGGTGCAGTCGAGCGTCTGGGTATCGGTTCTGAAGCCCTGCGCGCACAGCATCCCCGATTGATTACCCTCGATATTTCGGGTTATGGTCGAGAGGGCGAGCGGGCGAATTTAAAGGCCTACGATTTTTTGGTGCAAGGCGAGTCTGGCCTGCTTGCAGTTAGTGGCCCGCCTCAAGCGTACGGCAGGATCGGCGTAAGCCTGTGCGATATTGGTGCAGGCATGTATGCACTCTCGGCCGTTCAGCAAGCCTTGTTTTTGAGAGAACGCACAGGTCAGGGAGCGAGTTTGCATGTTTCGCTTTTCTCTGGCGCTTTTGACTGGATGGCTGTACCACTGCTCCATCAAATTTATAGCGATAGGGCGCCAGCCCGCGTGGGATTAAAGCATCCTTCTATTGCACCTTATGGTGGCTTTGAGTGTGCCGATGGCGAAATCTTGCTCATTTCAGTGCAGAATAATCGGGAGTTTGCACGCTTGTGTGAACAGGTACTCGGTGATGCATCGCTTGCCCAAGACCCGCGGTTTAAAGAAAACGCTGACCGCGTCAAGCATCGTGATGCGCTTGATGCCTTGATTGGACAGCGTTTTGCGACGCGTAGCCGCCATGAGATGGAAGACGCCCTGCAAAGAGCAGATATTGCTTTCGGTGGGATCAATAGTGTTGAGGCGGTTGCGAAACATGCCCAGGCCCGTTATTGGAAAATGCCGCTTGGGGAAGCTCAAATTGACATGATGGCGCCGCCATTTGATGCTGATTGGCAAAGCGGGTCATTTGATCCTGCTCCGTCAATCGATCAACATGGCGAGGCGATCCGTCGAGAGTTTGCTCAATCGTTGTAAGTTCGCTCAATCATCGGAAGCTGATTGAAGCGCTCTTTGAAAACGATCAGATTTTAGTAACATGACAGCGCATCAAAAATCATAGCGCGAAAAAAGGAGTCCACATATGTTTAAACCTACGCTTATGTCTGCACGCAGACGTGCCCTCAAATCCTCCGTTGCGGTAGGTCTGAGTTTTGCTACCGCAGCGATTGCTACAAGCCTTTTTGCGAGCACCTCTGTGCACGCCCAAAGCTATCCGACCAAACCCATTACCCTTGTTGTCGGGTTTGCAGCTGGGGGTCCTACTGATATTGTTGCTAGAGCGCTTGCTCAGTCGATGACGAAGACTTTAGGGCAGGCTGTGGCAGTTGACAATAAGCCAGGCGCTGGGGCAACTATCGCTGGTAACTTGGTCGCAAAAGCGAAGCCTGATGGCTATACTTTATTTATTCATCACAATGGCATGGCAACGGCCCCGGCGCTCTACAGGAAGCTGCCATTCAATCCTTTGACCGACTATGAGTATATTGGGCAGGCGGTTGATGTCCCGATGACTCTGATTGGACGCCAGGACCTGCCGGTTAAAAACTTCGAGGAGTTAGTGGCATGGATCAAGGCCAATAAAGCGAAGGTTAACCTTGCCAATGCTGGTTTAGGTGCTGTGTCACATCTATGCGGTACCTTGTTCCAACAAACGCTCGCCACAGATCTCACGACTGTCCCCTTTAATGGAACTGCTCCGGCTCTCACTGCTTGGATGGGCGGCCATGTTGATGTGCTCTGTGATCAAACGACGCAGACGATTCCGCACATCAATGCCGGGAAGGTGAAGTTGTTCGGTGTGACCACAAAATCGAGAATCGGCGCCTTGCCCAATACGCCTTCATTGCATGAGCAAGGCTTAAAGGATTTTGAAGTGGTGGTCTGGCATGGTGTATACGCACCCAAGGGCACGCCAAAACCTGTCGTCGATACGCTAACCGCGGCGCTGCAAACTGCGCTTAAAGACCCTGAAGTAGTCAAGCGCATGAAGGACTTGGGCGCTGAGATCACGCCGGTCTCCAAACAAACCCCTGATGGCCTGCGCACTCATTTGAGCGCCGAGATCGACAAATGGGGCAAAGTCATCCGCGCTGCTGGGCAATATGCAGACTAAGCAGGCAAAGCCACCAGGCTTTGAGGCAGTCCAGGAGGCTGCCTCGCGGATCGCCGATCAGATTAGGCGAACGCCTGTCTTGACCAGTGCCGAGGCGGACCGGCGCGCAGGGGCTCGCCTGTTTTTCAAGTGTGAGAATTTCCAAAGGACTGGGGCCTTCAAGTTTCGTGGCGCTTTAAACGCGGTCCGCGCCTTAAGCCAAGCGGAGCGAGCGGCTGGGGTCATCACATTTTCCTCGGGTAATCACGGTCAAGCGATTGCCAGGGCCTGCCAGATCGAAGCGGTCAAAGCTGTGGTCGTCATGCCCACGGACGCACCGGCGGCAAAAGTACGAGCTGCGCAATCCTTTGGCGCAGAGATCGTTCACTACGATCGGATGACTGAGGACCGCGAGGCGCTGGCCAAGTCTCTTGTTCAACGCGAGGGTTTTAGCCTCATTCCACCCTTTGATCATCCGATGGTCATCGCAGGGCAGGGTACGAGCGCGATGGAGTTGATCGAAGAGGTAGGCAGACTCGATGCCCTCTTCGTTTGCCTTGGCGGTGGCGGTCTCTTATCGGGTTGTGCTTTGGCTGCAAGTGCTCTTTCGCCAGGTTGTCAGGTGATTGGCGTTGAGCCCGAGGCTGGCAATGATGTTCAGCTGGCTTTTGCTCGTGGGGAGCCGGTGAGTATCGATGTACCCGATACCATCGCTGACGGTGCCCGTACCACCCGTGTAGGCGATATAACCTTTGCGATTATTCAGCAACAAGTAACGGCCATCGAGACCGTGTCTGATCGGAGCCTCATTGAAACGATGCGGTTTTTCGCACAATGGATGAAGATTGTTGTTGAGCCGACCGGTTGTCTGGCTGCCGCAGCAGCGATGCGACAGCGCGAGTTTGGCGCCGATGCGAAGATTGGCGTGCTCCTGAGCGGTGGCAATGTTGATTTGACTCAGTATGGTGCCTGGCTGGCATCTTCATAACGTCCCGGCGAACTTAGGGGCGCTGGTGCCTTGATGTGAGCTCGATCAGTGGCGGAACGGTTTGGCATTGGCGGGCCTGGCGGCGTAAGACCGACTGGCAGGCCACAAGCCAGGCGATTGCTCATTTTCACCAAAGCGAGGGTCCAACAGGGGGGGAGCTTCTCTTGCTCGGTTGCAGTGCCGGCTGGATGCTACCAAGCTCTTGGCTTAAACGCTTTTCCCGCCTGATTGCGGTTGATCCAGATCCGCTTGCCGCTTGGTTGTTTCGCATCAGGCATCAGGGTTTGCAAGGGCTTGAGTGGAAAAAGCTCAATGCGCTCGAGGATCTCGATACACTTCTGAAGCTACACCCCAATGCTGCAATTTTGTTTGACAACATGCTTGGCCAGCAGGCGCTGATCAGTGTCGACGAAGGGCGATGCAGTGAAAACGAACTCGCTGCGCTCGAGAGCATGCTGTCTGAATTGCAGGTCCGTTTGAGAGGTAGAACTTGGGGAAGTCTTCATGATCGGCTCTCTGGTCCGATTATCATGGCGCCTGATCAATATACAAAATACATCACTTCACCCTTTGTCAGACGAAGCGACAAGCAGCGATCAAATGACGAGCTTATGAGTGATCTCGCCGCAATCGACGGCTTGAAAGCTCAGGGCGAGTGGCTTGATCATTTGACCAGTGGTGTTTTCATCGATGAGCGTGCCAGAGCCTATGTACTGTGGCCTTTTGCCAGGGATTACTGGCATTGGTTAGAGCTTGCATGGATTAAGCCCGACTAGCCTTTAGCACGATAGGTTCCTTTGCATCTGGAAATATCGTTATTTTTTTCACACGACACGAGAATCATGCTATGAATCATACCCATCACGAAAAGACTCCGTCGCAACAGCCCAACCCGCTACTTCAGCACTGGGAGGCAAGTTTCGAAATGCCACCATTTGATCGGATTCATGCCGAGCACTTTGTACCGGCGTTTGAGTCGGCTATGGCTTGTCATCGCGTTGAACTGCAAGCGATTTGCGATAAGGCGCTTAAGCCTGATTTCAAGAATACAGTGCTAGCACTTGAGCAGTCGGGTGAAAGTCTTCAGCGTGTGATAAATGTTTTCTATAACTTAACAGCCTCACACACTTCAAGTGAGCTGCAGGCAGTGGAGCGTGACATGGCTCCTCGCCTGGCTGCGCATTTTAATCAAATGATGCTTGATCAAGGACTTTTTACCCGGATCGATGCCTTATATCGCGATCGTGACCAACTAGAACTCGATCCGGAGTCAAGACGGGTGCTCGAGCGCTGGCATCTTGATTTTGTTCGAAGTGGCGCCAAACTTTCTGAGCCACAAAGGCTGCGCTTTGCCGAGATCACAGAACAACTTGCAAGCCTGTACACCGAGTTTTCGCAAAATGTATTGCATGATGAATCAAATTTTTCGATGGTTTTGCGCAGCGACGACGAATTAAAGGGATTGCCCGATTTCGTTCTTGCGTCGGCAAGGCAGGCTGCTATCGAACGCGAAGTGCCGGGTGATGACGCTCACGTCATCACGCTTGCCAGATCTTCTGTTACGCCTTTTATGACTTTTAGCCAACGTCGTGATCTTCGGCAAAAGCTCTGGGCTGCGTGGTGTGCCCGCGGCGAGCATGAGGGTGTTCATGACAACCGGCCTTTGATTGTTGAGATCCTAAAGCGCCGTCAGGAGATGGCAAGTCTTTTAGGCTATTCGAGCTATTCAGCTTATGCGCTTGATGACAGCATGGCGCAAACGCCCCAGGCAGCGCTAGGCCTACTCGAACGGGTCTGGGCGCCTGCTCGTTTGCGCGCTGAACAGGAAAAGCTTGAGATGGAAGCCTTAGCCTTATCGCAAGGTGAGGTGCTCAGTATCGAGGCTCATGACTGGCACTTTTGGGCCGAGCGTTTGCGAAAAGCGCGTTATAACTTGCAAGAATCAGAGCTTAAGCCTTATCTTCAACTCGACCGAATGGTTGATGCGATGTTCGATGTTGCCGGACGACTCTTCGGTTTGCAATTTAAACCGATTCATAATTTAAAACTTTACCATCCGAGTGTTAAGGCTTGGGAAGTATTGGGGCAGTCAGGGGAGCACGTCGGTGTGTTTCTTGGCGATAACTTTGCTCGAGCGAGCAAACGCTCCGGGGCCTGGATGAGTACTTACCGTGATCAGCATGCTTTGCTTCACCCACAGCGGCCGATCGTTGTCAATAATAATAACTTTTCACAGTCTGCCGGTCAGGCCTGTTTGCTCAGCTTAGACGATGCCCACACGCTTTTTCACGAATTTGGCCATGGACTGCATGGCCTACTATCCAAGGTTACTTATCCCAAACTGGCAGGGACGAGCGTTTTGCGTGACTTTGTTGAGTTTCCGTCACAACTTTTTGAGCACTGGCTGCTTCAACCTGAAATCCTCAAGCGTCACGCTTTGCATGTGGAAACCGGTGAGCCAATGCCTGATGAGCTGATCGAGAAAATTCTCAAAACCAAAACATTTAATCAAGGTTTTGCAACAGTCGAATATCTTTCGTGTGCGCTTGCCGATCTTGATCTGCATCAGCGAAAGCATATCGAAGATCTCGATCTCGAACAGTTTGAGCAGGAACTCATGGCGAAGATTGCGATGCCCAGTGCAATTGGTCTTCGCCACCGTTTGCCTCACTTTTTGCATTTGTTTGCCGGCTCAGGTTATGCATCAGCCTACTATGTCTACCTTTGGGCTGAAGTGCTTGATGCCGATGGCTTTGAGGCCTTTGTTGAGGCGGGTGATGCTTTCGATCCCCTCTTGGCCAAGCGACTTCACGATCATGTGTATAGCGCAGGCAATCGCCACGAACCCATGCAGGCCTATGTTGCTTTTCGCGGTCGCAAGCCCGCCGTTGAAGCGCTTCTCAGGCAGCGTGGTTTGCAGTGAGGAAAGGTTGTTTCATTTGACGTTGTCGGTAAAGTAGACCGACAACGATCAGCAGATTGGCCAAATTCCAGGCGATGCCGTTCATGAAGGCTGCCTCGTATGAACCGCTTACATCGAAGATCCAGCCTGACATCCAACCGCCTAAGGCCATACCACCTAGTGTAAACATGATAACAATTCCGACGCGAGTGGCGGCCACTTGGGGTGGGAAGTATTCGCGAACAATAATGGCGTAGGCAGGGACGATACCGCCCTGGAAAAGCCCAAATAAGGCTGACACCAGAAATAGCGAGCTTAGGTCCTGAAACGGAATAAAGAGTAATAAGGCGAGGCCTTGCAGTACCGAACCTAGCAATAAGGTGCGCAGTCCGCCGATTCGATCAGAGATGAGGCCGAAGATCAGTCGGCTAACGACCCCAGCCGCCAGCATCACCGAGAGCATTTGTGCGCCCTTGACAGCTCCAAAACCAAGATCGGTACAATAAGCAACAATATGGACTTGTGGCATCGCCATCGCGATACAGCAGGCAACGCCAGCAAGACAAAGTAACGCCAAGAGCGCGCCCGCTGAAATGCCTAAGCTGTGTTCTGGGGATTGTGTGGGCTTGTTGTCCGCTTGGGGATTACTGCTTGCACCCTGCGCTTGATCGTTAGCGACGCTGCTTACAAGCACATGGCCAGGCGGCCGTCGCCTGAGGAGCAAAGCAAGCGGTAACATCGTCATAACGCAAAAGATGCCCACGCCCATCATGGTGTCGCGCCAACCATAAAGGTCAACCCAATGTCGCACCAGAGGAGGCCAAATAGCACCAGCCATGTAGTTGCCAGAAGCGACAATACCGACTGCAATCCCACGTCGTTTTACAAACCATAGCGATGCGTCGGCCATTAAGGGTGCGAAGCTCGATGAACTTCCGAGCATGCCAACCAAGAGGCCTTGAACAAGGCTAAAGTACCAAAGGCTTGCTGCACCGCCTCCAAGAAGAAATCCAGCGCTAAGACAGCTACCCCCGAGCATGATGGGAAGCCAAACGCCAAAGCGATCAGCAAGTTTTCCCATCAACACCCCGCCAACGCCAAAGCCAATCATCGTGAGCGTGTAGGGCAGTGAGGCATCTGCTCTTGCAACACCAAATTCTTGTTGGACTTCCGGCAGGACGATAATGGCCATGTACATACCGCTGCCGCCGATGATCATTAAAAGCAGCGAGATACAAAGCCTGATCCAAGCGTAATTCGAATCGACGCCTTGATGGTTGCTTGCGTCGATGGCATCTTTGTTGTGCATCCCGTCACAGTAGCAGATCTATAGCGACTTTGTTTTCGGCGTTCCATTATCTTTACAGCGCCTTGGCGAAATCCAAGATAGCTTCAGTCGCCATGCCAAAGGCTTGCGCCAAAGCAGCCTCCGAAGGCTTACGATGCAGGATGTGCAATCGAGCGTACAGCTTAAATATTTGCTTGAGCGTGTTGAAGAAAATCAAACCAGCCAATTCTGGAGTAATCACATGATCAGTTATGAAGTGACCGACTGGGGTATGCCCTTGCAAAAGGCGATTCGTGAAACGCCCGTGCCACAAGGTACCGAGGTCTTGGTGCGCGTGACCTATTGTGGCGTTTGTCACTCAGATGTGCATATTCGGGATGGTTACTTTGATCTAGGCGGGGGCAAAAAGTTTCATATGTCCCAACGCGGGATGAAGCTGCCTGTCACCCTCGGTCATGAGCCCTATGGAACGGTGTTATCGGCTGGACCGCAAGCGCATGATGTGCCGATTGGCGAGGATCGACTGGTTTACCCTTGGACCGGTTGCGGCAGCTGTGCGCGTTGCTTAGAGGGTATGGACAACTGGTGCCCAACCCCGCGCTATATCGGTATTCAAAAATCAGGCGGCTACGGCGACCACATACTGGTGCCGCATCCGAAGTATTTGGTCGACGCAAGCGGTATTGATCCAAGTTATGCACCGATTCTGGCCTGCTCGGGGCTCACCACTTACAGCGCAGTCCGCAAACTGATGCCTTGTAAGCCAAGTGACTGGATCGTTGTGATGGGTGCAGGGGGTCTTGGTTTAATGGCAATTGCTGTCCTCAAAGCGCTTGGCCACGAGCAAATTGCGGTTTGTGAGATTCAGCGCAGCAAATGGGATGCTGCCAAGGAAGCCGGTGCAAGTGTATGTATTGATCCGCTCGATGAAAAGGCGCTGGAACAGCTGCAAGCGCTGCCTGGTGGGCTTTGGGGCGCTGTCGATTTGGTGGGAGCGGAAAGCACTGCTTCGCTTGCTATTGCAGCTTTGCGCAAAGGAGGGCGCTATGTGCTGGTTGGTCTTTACGGCGGTGAACTGTCTTTGTCACTCGTTCCTGTAGCACAACGTGCAACGACCATCCAGGGTTCTTATGTTGGGTCGCTACAAGAATTACGCGAGGTGGTCGAGCTTGCAAGAAGCGGTAAGCTCAAGCCGATTCCCACAGCGGTCTGTCGTATGGAAGAGGTGTCTGGCGTGCTTGATCAACTCAAGGCCGGGACCGTCATTGGAAGGGTGGTTGCCAAAGCCGCTTGACTTCCAAAGCGGCAAAGAGGCCTGACTTCCAGAAGCCAGGCCATGCCAAAGCAGCTTAAGCTTAACTTAGCGCGTGAGCCGGGCTCGGTTTTATCTGGCATGGGACGCCCGGCTGAGTCGTAGCTTTTGCCATTGCATATAAAGTACGCCCGATAGCACGACGCATCCTCCGATAACTTGCTCGGGCATGGGCTGCACTTCAAACACGACGAGCGTGATGAGTACGGCAAACACAGGCACCATGTTTTGCCACATCACCCCCGCGTTGATGCCTAAACGAGCAACCCCGATGTTCCAGGTAACAGCACCTATAGCGGTGGAAAATGCCGCAGTGATGAAGAGGTTACGAATCGCCTCGATGGAAGGGTAAAAATTGGGTGGGCCGACCAAGCCCGTGCTCCAAGCGATCAACCAGAAAACGAGCAGGCACGGAATCGACCCAAGCGACGTGAGAAAGGTGCGCTGTAATTGTGGTACGCCGGCAGGAAACCAACGCTGAGAAAGAATTGAATAAGCTGTCCAGGCAGCGATCGAAAGCACAATCAGGATTTCCCCACCCTCAAGCGCAATACCTTGGGCGTTTCGTTCGGATCGACCATAAATAGCGATGGCTGCGCCGATAATTGTAAGCAGTGCTGCGCCCCAGAAGCCCTTTTCAAGCTTTGCGCCTGTCATAAGGCGAGTGGTCACTGCGCCGTAAACTGGCGAGCCCGCCATGATCGCTGCCGCTGTGATGGTGTTGGTATGCAAGAGTCCTAAGTTATAGAGCGTAAAGAAACAGCTCACACAAAGACTCATCAGCAATACCCGTGCTATCGGGATCGGGGATTGCAAGGAACGATGTCCGAGGCTGATCAGCACAGCCAATGCCAGCAGGCAAGAGGCAATCGTTAAGCGCAGCGGCGCAAGCCAAAAAGGATCAAAGCTTGCAAAAAGCGCTGCAGTTAGTGGGATATTTAAGCCCCACACCAAAGCAGAGTTGAGATAGCAGAGCGTTCCAATCCAGAAGCTTCGCGAGTTGGCAGATCGCTGCGAATCATCCATAAAAAACTGCACCCAGCCTCAACAGGGCATCCCCTTATCTGGGCGCAGACTCAACCTCCCGCGACCAACGTTCAACAAGACGCTTACGCTCGGCCCCTTTGCCATACTTCTCAAAGTCATAGCGGATAAGCTTTACCCCATCCATGCTCGGTATACGTGGGTCTGGCTTAAAAGTCTTGTTGGCTGGGTATTGAAGCGAGTTGGACTTTCCACCGAGCGCCTGACCTTCAGCGCTCATCAAAAAATCGTAATACTGGAGCGCGGCTTCGCGGTTTTTCGAACCCTTAACGAGGGCGATCCCACCGATTTCATAAGAGGTGCCCTCGCAAGGCGCAACGGTTTTGACAGGAAACTTGTTCGTTATTCGTTCGAGTTCAAAGCCAAATAGAAAACTCACACCAATGGCCACTTCACCACGTGCGACCGATCGGGACTGTGCGGTGCCACTGCGAGTGTACTGAGTCACGTTTTTATGCAATTGCTTCATGTAGTCGAAGGCTGCATCCTCACCCATGAGCTGCACAAGTCCGGCCAGAATCGTGTAGGCGGTACCGCTTGAGGCAGGGTGTGAAATCTCGATTTCGCCTCGATAGCGCTGATCAACGAGATCCTTCCAACAAGTTGGAATCGGAAGTTTTTTCTTTTTTAAGATTTCTTCGTTATAACCAAATCCAATGGCGCTTGTGTAAAACCCACCGACCATGTTTTGGCTCATTGCGTACTGGCGCACCGACCAAGCATGTAAATCATTCATGTAACTCGGACGATATGCATCAAGCAGCCCAAGCTCGGCCGCTTGCAAAAACGGGTCTCCTGTTCCTCCCCACCAAATATCCGTCTTTGGGTTGGCCGATTCAGCACGTAATTGCGCCAGCGCTTCGCCGGTCGCCTTTCGAGTTTGCAAGACCCGAATACCAGTCTTCTTCGAAAAGCTGCTTGCAGCCAGATCGCACCAAGATTGGTCGGTCGCACAAATCGCAACAACGGACTTTGATTGCGCACTTGCGCTTTGGAGCACAGCCAGTGCATGGGAGGCCGCGATAAGCAATAGAACCGTTAGCAGTCGCATGGGATTTGTGTTTAGGCTTGTCAGCGTAGGTGTGTTGAAACCGCGTGAAAGGCCTTTTGGCTCATTCAAGCAGGTCCTTATAAGCATGCCAGGTGGCATGGCCAATCAAAGGGGCGGTAATTGCAAGCAGTGGCAAGAAGAACGCAAGGCTTGTACCAATAAGCAGTACGATCAAAAAGGCCCAAAGAAGCATCACCATGGGGTTACGCCACAAGGCGTGGACACTACGAAATATGGCCTCCATGGTGTCGCAAGGCCGATCGAGCATAAAAGGCACCGATACCACCGACAAAGCAAATGCAAGCGAGGCGAAAACTGAACCAACTGCCGCCCAAACAAGGATGAAGTCAAGATTACCTAAGCTGAGGATCCGCTCAATGACGCCGGCGACCGTAGGCATTTCATGGGGTGACAGCAAGGCAAAGATAACCACCGAAACACGGGCCCACACAATCATCAAAAAAGTCAGGATTGCTGCGAAAAAAGCAATCGATTTGACATTACGACGCCACGCTAAAAGGCTCGCAGTCAAATCAGGAGGGGTACCTTCTTCACGCTGTCTCGACAACTCGTAGACACCGCAACAAATAAACGGGCCCATCAGAAAAAAACCGGCTGTCAATCCCATGGTCATCTGCCAAAGGGTTGAGTACATCCAGTGCACTGATAAACCCATTAGGACAAAAATTCCGCCATAAAGCATGCCGAGAAAGCGCGTCTCGTTGAGATCGCGCCAGCCGCGAGCGAGCCACCGCAACGGCGAGGACAAAGGGATCTGTTGTGGTGGCTGGCTAGGCACCGATTCGGAGATGCTTTGCATCATCCGGCTACTTTACACTCGCAGCGTCAATCCTGCATGACTTCTTGGGCTTAGCGGAGCGAAAATCGGCCAAAAAACGAACTTATTTTAAGCACGACCTACGATCGATGCGCTGGCAAACAAATCCTTTAGCAAGGCCAGAGCCGCTGAGCCCGATATAGCAAATGGATCGAGCTCCGGTAAAGGACAGTACTTAAGAATGACTGAGGGATTGATCTTTTCAAGATTGACCTGACCCATGGTCCAACTGCCGAAGATCCGCTCGTTGATTTCCTCATAGTGCAGGAGACTGACGTCGGTGTGGCGCTGATCCTGGACAATTTGTCCATACACCCGATTAATTGCAACACGATCGCCTTCTATTAACTGCAAAAAGGCTTGTTCGCTAAAACACAGCACGCCGGTGATACCGTGTTGAGGGTTATTTTCCCTGCAGCTTTTGAGAATATCGTCAACCAAACTATTTGCGCTTTGTTGCGCAGGACGGCTTGCATAAAGGAGTCGAACCAGCATGGGCTTAGGCCTTTTTTGATTGGATCAGCGAGAGAAATTCACGGCGCAAGTTGGCGTCCTTTAAAAAGGACCCGCGCATCACCGAGTTAATCATACGGGAGTCAACATCTTTGACCCCGCGCCAGTGCATGCAAAAGTGATCGGCCTCCATCACGATGGCCAAGCCATCAGGTGACATTTTCTCCTGCAGTACATCGGCAAGTTGGACAACGGCTTCCTCCTGGATCTGAGGGCGGCTCATGATCCAGTCAGCCATGCGCGCGTATTTCGATAGGCCAATGAGATTAGAGTGTTCGTTGGGCATCACACCAACCCAAACATGGCCCATGATCGGACACAAGTGATGCGAGCAGGCGCTGCGCACTGTGATTGGACCGATGATCATTAACTCATTGAGGTTGGATACATTTGGAAACTCGGTCAAGGCAGGCATCGGTTGATAGCGCCCGCGAAACACTTCCTGCAAAAACATTTTCGCCACGCGTCGGCCGGTCTCCTGGGTGTTGTGATCGCTCTCGGTATCGATGACGAGGCTCCTGAGCACTTTTTCCATTTGTGCTTGCACTTCGCCAAGCAGTAAATCGAGTTCGCCAGGTTCAATAAATTCGGCGATATTGTCGTTTGCATGAAAGCGGGCACCAGCTTGCTTGACACGGCGCCTTATGCTTTCAGAGATCGGGACGCCCATCGAATCGTCGATGCTTTCGCGCTCTAGCGCTTGAGCAGCGAAATCGGGCAAGTTTGCGTTCATCATGAGCGCCTTCTTTTTGAGGAGTGGACTTCTAAGGGTAAACCCGTTCCACGCTGGTGCATGCGAGCGACCCCAGGCCAAAGGAGGGGATTTGCCCTCTTGTTTCGTGCCTGATTTGCGGCAATACTGATGCCATGACAAGCCATGCCGAAGCTCTCGCCGAATGGTTGGTGCAACAGCACCAGGACCGTGCGCCATTGCGCGCTGTACCTGGCGATTTTGCGCCCGAGTCCAGAGCCCAAGCCGTCGAGGCGCAGCAGGCATTTGTCGATATTAAGGCGCGGTATTGCGGTGAGGCCATTGGCTGGAAGATTGCACTTGCAACGCCGGTGATGCAGGCCATGGTTGGTCTTGATGCACCCATTGCAGGCCGTTTGCATAGTAAACAGGTGATTGATTCGCCAGCAAAGACCGAATCGGCGAGCTATGGAAGGCTTTTGGTCGAGTTTGAAATAGCTGTTCGCATAGCGTCAGATCTCAAGCCGCCACGCGGTCGGGGTACCAGCCGACATGATCGCTACAGTGTTTTAGACGCCGTTGATGCTGTTGCGCCTGCGATGGAACTGGCTGACGATCGCTGTGCTGATTACGACAAGATGGCCCAGCATGGCTTGCAACTGCTCGCAGACAACGCGTGGAATGAAGGTGCGATCCTCGGTCGATGGCGCCGTGACTGGCGCAGCCTGGGTAGCGCTAATGAAGGTATTGGCAGCTTGAGTGGAACTGCCTTGATCAACGACGAAGTGGTTGGGCAGGGCTACGGCCGTGACCTTATGGGGCACCCGCTTGAAGCGCTCGCATGGCTGGCCAATGAGGCCAACGATCGCGGCACTTATCTTTGTAAAGGTCAGATCGCAATTTTGGGATCCTTGGTGCGCTCGAAATTTCCAAATCCTGGCGACCGGCTCAAGTTCGAACTCGAAGGCTTTGAGCCGATCTATTTACGTATTACTTAAACCCTCAAAAACGATTGATCGATCATGCTCCAGGTTGATGTAATTGCTGGATCGATGCAAGTGTTGAAAGCTTAGCGAGTTGAGCAAATAGGCGTTTGCCGTCAACACCTTGAGCCCTTGAAGCACAGTCCAGGAATTTCCCCTCGAGTTCTTCAATGCTCAAGGGGTTCATGGCATTACCTTTGGCAAATCGAATCTCGCCGGTGTCAAGCACCGAACCGTTGCGTAACTTGAGGCGCACTCTGTCTGCGTAAGAAAATGCAGGCTCAATCGGGCAGTTTTGCTCATTGATTGAAATCTTCAACTTTGAAAATTGTTCGCGGACGTCGTCCTTAGCAACCACTTGATCGGTCAATTGGTTCAAGCCGACGGCGCCTTCGACCAGGGCCGATGCGACTGCAAACTGCAGGCTAAACTTCGCCTCCAGACCGGTGCTTGGCTGATGGTTACGAAGCATCGAAGCTTGCGCCACACCAATGACAGCCTCAACCGACTCAACATCATCAGGCTTGAGTTGGTGTTGATTGCGCAAGGCGTGTACGCCATTAATAACACGATGGGTCGCATAACAGAGTGGGTAGCGTTTGATGCTCAATCCCGCATGCAAAATCTTCCACGGTTGCCCAAGGGTGTCGGCAGGGCTCATTCGGTCAACATCGTTATGCTCTGAGATGGCTTTGAGAAAGCCCGCATGATGTTCCATGGCGTCGGGGGTTCCAGTCATACCCAAACGCGCAAGCCGCATCGCACTAATGCCGTGGCTAGCAGCCATCCCTGCATGAAAGGGCTTGGTCATTGTGCCGAAATTGGCAACCAGGCCGCTGGCGAAAGAGCCTGCGATCGCAAGCCCCATTTGGCATGTATGCTCATCATCCCGATTGAGATAGCCACAGGCTGCAGCGGCACCAATAACACCGAAAACCGCAGTCGGGTGCCACCCCTTCAGGTGATGGGAGCCTTTCTCGCGCGCAACCAGATCGGCCCAAATTTCATAACCAACAAGATAGGCGGTGACCACATCGCTGCCGCTACTGTTTAGGCGCTGTGCTTCAGCAAGAATAGCGGGCACTAAAACCGTTGATGGGTGGCCACCGAGTGCAACATCGTCAAAATCAAGTGCATGCGCTGCAGCGCCATTAATCCATGCGGCTGCCTCCGAGCTAGCCATCTCACGGCCAAGCAATACGCTGGAGTTTGCCGGGCCTTGTGCCGTTGAACCCGCACCAAGCCATTGCCGCACAAGGCCAACAACAGGTTCGTCACGCCCTGCAATCATGGTGCCAATGGTATCGATAAAGCCGGTGATTGCCCGTTGCGCAGCATCGGGTGGCACGGTGATCGACGCAGCATTCGCTATAAATGAAGCGTATTGTTGTGTTAGGGCGGCTACCTTGCCCGCTTTACTTGGGCTTGGCTTATGTTCTGCGCATTGGCTTGTCTCGGTCGTCATGTTGAATTCTCCTGATCGTCAGCCCATGAGATCATTCATAGCTGCGTTTAGATATAAAATAAATGTCGTTATACTAATAAGATCTTGGCATGCCCAAGACATGCTCGGCAACATAGGCAAGGATGAGGTTAGTCGATACCGGCGCAATTTGCATCAGACGGGTTTCTCGCCACTTGCGTTCAATATCGTACTCACGGGCATAACTAAATCCACCGTGAGTTTGCATGCAGGCCTCGCCGGCGTGCCAGGCCGCTTCGGAGGCCAGCATTTTGCCCATATTGGCCGAATCGCCACAGGGAAGTCCGGCTTCAAAGAGAGCAGCTGCTTTTCGCAGCATCAATTCGGCCGCATCGGTTTCGGCGTGGGCTCTTGCAATCGGAAACTGGATGCCCTGATTCATCCCGATAGGCCGGCCAAATACCACCCGCTCACTTGCATAGTGGCTTGCTTTAGCTATAAACCAGCGTGCGTCACCGATGGCCTCCGAGCCAACTAAGATGCGCTCGGCATTCATACCATCAAGGATGTAGCGAAATCCCTTGCCCTCTTCACCGATAAGGCTAGCGGCTGGAATCCGCATGTTGTCAAAAAACACTTCGGTCGTGTTGTGGTTGATCATGGCATCGATCGGTCTGATGCTAAGACCACGGTCAAGCACATCACGCATGTCGATCAAAAACACCGATAAACCCTCGGTTTTCCGCTGGACTTGATCGATTGGCGTGGTACGCGCGAGCAGGAGCATCAGGTCCGAATGCCTAGCCCTTGAGGTCCAAACCTTTTGGCCATTAACCACATAATGCTCGCCATCGCGCTGCGCTCTTGTTTTCAGTTGGGTGGTGTCGGTACCACTTGTAGGCTCGGTCACACCGAAAGCTTGCAAGCGCAATGTTCCAGAAGCAATTTGAGGTAGGTACTTTTCCTTTTGCGCTGTTGAACCATGCCTAAGTAAGGTTCCCATGATGTACATCTGGGCATGACAAGCGCCTGCGTTACAACCATTAGCATGGATTTCTTCGAGAATCGCCGCTGCCGCACTCAGTGGAAGTCCCGCGCCTCCGTAGGCTTCAGGAATGAGTGCTGCCAGATAGCCTGATTCGGTCAAAGCTTGCACAAAAGCGCTTGGATACGCTTGCTCATCTTCAAGCGCCCGCCAATAACTCCCTGGGAAATCTTTGCAAATCTTTCTAATTTGCTCTCTTATATCGATCCAATTTTCGCCCAGATCGATCCTAACTTGCTCTTGACCGAGTTTCTCGCTGACAGCATTCATGCCAAAACCTCCACGGGAAAACCAGTGCCTAGGCGTTGATAACCTTTTGGCAGACCTGCTCTTGCGAGGCCACCGTGCATCTCGATATCGGGCAAAGACTCTGTAACGATATCGCGTACCGCCACGAGCGCCTGTAAATCGACCCCTGTCCTTAAACCCATGCCGTCGAGCATGAAACACAAATCGTCCATGACGATGTTACCGGTTGCACCTGGAGCGAAGGGGCAGCCTCCAAGTCCAGCAAGCGAGGCGTCAAACCGGCTACACCCTGCTTCAAGCGCGGCCAGAACGTTGGCAAGGCCCGTACCCCGGGTGTCATGAAAATGAGCACCAACCGGCACATCGCCTGCGAGCTTGATGACTTGTTCAAAGGTGCTACGCACAAGCTTAGGCGTTGCGACGCCAACGGTATCAGCGACGACGATTTCATCGGCGCCAGCTTTTATTAAGGCTTCCGCGTAGTGAAGAACCGACTTGGTCGATACCGGACCTTCGTAAGAGCAACCAAGTGCCGTCGATAGTCCGCCTACGATTGTTGGACGAGCTGATGGCTCGATTGCATCGCGCATGGCACAGATTCTGGCAAAGTCCGCAAGTGATTCTTCTCTTGAACGGCGAACATTTTTCTCGTTATGTGTTTTAGATACTGACATTACGAAATTGAGTTTGTGAACTTTCAGATCAAAGCCTCGCTCGGCACCGCGCGCATTTGGGATCAAAGCAGCAACGATGAGTGAGGGGATCTTCAATGATTCAATGCTGAGTGTCTCTGCATCAACAAATTGAGGAATCAGTTTGGCTGGAACATAAGAGGTCACTTCAATTTCTGGAACACCTGCTGCAGCTTCAGCCCTAACCCAGGCTAGCTTGGCCTCAGTTGGCATAAAGCTAGGGTGAATTTGCAAGCCGTCGCGCAATCCGACCTCGCGTACCAATACGTCGCGATGAGGGTCTTGGGTTGATTGCATAGCCTTGGTTCTCCTGGGTTGATTAGAGGTTGCTTTGATCGGTCGGTTCTTAGACCTTGCCGCTATCGCCCTTTGAATTGCGGCTTTCGTTTTTCATTAAAGGCTGCAACTCCTTCGAGTCGATCCTCGGTGTCGACTAAATGGTTATAAGCTTCAACCTCAAAGCGAAAGGCCGTTCTTAATTCCATTTGCATACCGTAGCGAATCGATTTTTTTGCTTGCTTTACAGAAAGCGGCGCATTCTCTGCAATCCGTTGTGCTGTTTGCAAGGCTTGTGATATCACTTCGTCAGCTGGAAAAACTGCATTTAGCACCCCCCAGGCTAATGCTTGCTGGGCATCGAAGGGTCGCGCAGTAAGAATGACTTCTTTGGCTCTTCGCTCGCCGATAGCCCGAGGAAGATTCTGCGTGCCACCAGCGCCGGGCATAATGCCAATACTCACCTCCGTTAAGGCAAATCGGGCATCTTCTGAGCCGTATGCAAAATCACAAGCGAGCACTGTTTCAAGTCCGCCGGCATAGGCGTGCCCATTGACTGCTGCGATGACCGGTATAGGAAGATCGGTGAGTGTCCAGTATTGACGCTCAAAAAGTTCGTGCTGCTTTTGCCAGGTTTCTCGACTCATGCCGTTGCGTTCTTTCAGGTCACCGCCTGCACAAAAAATCCGATTGCCAGTACCTGCCAAAACAATGCAACGAATATCTTCTGCGTCTTCGGTAAGCATCGTCCAAAGTCGCAACAAATCACGCCCCATTTGCGTGTTGATTGCGTTACCCACTGAGGGGCGGTTGAGGCTTACCAGCAGCACATGTGGCGCAGCGAGCTGACAGCTCAGCGTCTCAAATGATGTGGCCAAGACGTCTCTTGCGTGTGCCCGCTGATCGTGTTGCGTCATGGTGTTGTCTTTCGATGGTTGCTTGAATAGTCCGCCATATTGAAATGGCTGGGCTCAGTCGAAGCTTCGGAGGCATGCTGGTGTGCCCTAAGGATACCGTCAGTCATGTGTTGCCATTGGGCGTTGGCTTCACCAAGCGTCGGTGCGGCCGATCGGCTCTTGGGTCTTTCACCATTAAGCCTAAGTGGTAGCCCAATGGTTTGATAGCTTGCGTCAGGTAGTGACTGAAGCAGTCCCATCGCTGCCATCTGTGGGTGATCAAGTAGTTGTTCTGTATTTTGTACGGGTGCGCAAGGAATGCCGGCCTCATCAAGTAATTGTTGCCATTGCCCGCTGCTGCGCTGAAGCATACGTGCTTCGATCAGGCTGTAAATGAGTGCTTCATGGATTACCCGTTGAGGATTGGAGCTAAAGCGAGGATCCTCCGCCCATTGGGGCTCTCCAAGTACGGATGCTAATCGTTTGAACAATCCATCGCTGCCTGCAGAAATCACTAGGTACTGCTGATCGCTACATAAATAAGCGCGATAAGGTACGATTCCTTTCGAGCCTGATCCTTGTCTTGTTGGTACCTCTCCCGAACCCTGATATTGGGCAGCGGGAATGGTCATCAACGATGCGGCTGTTTCAAAAAGTGAAACATCAACCACAGTACCTTTGCCGCTTTGTTTGCGTTCGAGCAGTGCGGCGAGAATGCCGATCACAGCCCAGCTGCCTGTGCCCATATCGATAATGGAGGGGCCAACCCGCACAGGTGGTCGACCTTCCTCACCTGTGACGCTCATGATGCCGCTGAAAGCCTGCATCAAAGGATCGTAGCCTGGGCGTTTTGCCATCGGCCCAAGCTCGCCGAAGGCGCCGATGTTGCAGTAAATCAGCGAGGGTTTGCCTGCCCGAAGAGTTTCAGCGTCAAGACCGAGTACCTGAACCTGCCCTGGCCTTAAGTTTTGCAAGACAACATCAACCCGATCCTGAATGAAAACCTTCAGTGCTTGCAAGCTTGAAGGATCGCGCAAATTACAACTTACCGATCGTTTATTACGATTCAAACATTGGAACACTGCCGACGCTTCCGCCAAATAGGGCGGCGCCCAACGTCTTGCGTCATCGCCTTCTGGCTTTTCGATCTTCCACACTTCGGCGCCAAGATCACTCAGTGTTTGGGCGGCAAAAGGGGCGGCAACACTATGTCCAAGCTCAATGACTGTGATCCCCTGCAATGGCAGGGATGAGCAAGACGCCTGTGTTGGGTTCACGTTGGCTTCAGGGTCGAGCGCGCTTGCGGCGTTGTTGAGCGTGTGTGTATTCATCTGTTGTTTTCAGCTTGCTTGCATGATGTTTTCAGCACTCTTCGATGTCAAACTTCAATATTCAATAATCCGAACAACCAAGCATTTTGTGAGCCGACAGCATGAATCAGATCGATCCAATTGCCGCAAGTGCGGCTGATCCCGCGTTTTTAGCCTTTACCGCCAAGCCAGTGAGCGCGCAAGAGTGGGAGAGTCATTTCAATCCGCGAGCAGCCGTTCCTGGCTTTGCAAGCTATCAAGAACAGCAAGCTATGCGTTCGGCGGCTTTTCGCGCATCCTTGCAGACGACACAGTGGCAGGCTGATCTGGCCTACGGACGCGGTGAACGGCATCGCCTGGACTGGTTCAAGGGACGCGAAGGCGGACCGGTCCACGTCTTCTTTCATGGCGGATACTGGCGAGGAGGCGATCGAAAAAATGTTTCCTTGCTCGCCAGACACTTGCAGGCTGCAGGTATCCATGTGGTCATCCCTAGCTATGACCTGTGCCCCGAGGTGAGCCTGACGCAAACGGTAGAAAGCGCGAAACAGGCGCTTGCCTGGATCGCTCGGAAAGCCAGTGATATGAGTGCCAACGCTGGGCAGATCTCGATCTCAGGCCACTCTGCCGGGGCGCATCTTTGCTCCATGCTGCTTGCCCATGACTGGCGCTTGGATCAATTGCCTGCGTCCTTGATAAAAGCGGCGGTGTTTAGCAGTGGCGTCTTTGATCCTTCCGTGGCTCTTTATATATCGGTGAACGAGGAGATTCGACTCAACCCGGCGGTTGCTCAGATGAACAACAGTATGCTCAGGCCAGTGCGGCATCACGCTGCAAGCTGGGTGACCGTAGGCGGCGCAGAGCCTTGGCGCTGGATCGAGTTAAGCTTGCAATATAGTCAGCACCTTCGAAGGCAGGGCATTGACGCGGCCCTTGAGGTGATTCCGGGATTCAATCACTTTTCAATCCTCGACAGTCTTGATGATCCAGAGTCCTCTTTGAGTCGTTGCCTGATGAAAGCCGCCTGCTTTGCAGCAGCGAATGCTGAGTCTTCAAATCTTGTGGGAGCTTGAGTCCATGTTGGCCAAAGCAGTCAAGGGACTAAGCGCTGAAGACTTGTGGCGAATCGAACGCATCGCTACGCCTGAGATTAGCCCTTGCGGGCGTAAAGCGGTATTTTCGGTCACGCGCTATGATATGAATAGCAATGTAGGTCGAAGCAATTTGTATTGGGTCGATCTGGCTTCAAACAAAGCATCAGAAAAGCCCCAAGCACTTACTTCCGCAGGCGATCGAGATGCCAGTCCACAGTGG
The DNA here is from genome assembly GCA_900299025.1 of Burkholderiaceae bacterium. GTDB lineage: Bacteria > Pseudomonadota > Gammaproteobacteria > Burkholderiales > Burkholderiaceae_E > UBA3064. Next base: position 4,375 of record OMIE01000082.1, on the reverse strand, counting down.
TCGCCCAATGGCGATCGGATTGCCTTTGTCGCTAAGCGTGAACAATCGGGCGTCAAGGACGAAGCGGCTCAACTTTATGTCATTGCGGCCCATGGTGGCGAAGCCAAGCGCCTAACGCAGTGGCCTTTAGGCGTCGGCGCGTTTCGATGGATGCCCGATGGAAAGCGTATCGTTTTTATCAGTTGGGTTTGGCCCGAACAAAAGACCACGCGGGCTCAAATCAAGCGCCACATACAGGAAACGAAACGCAAAGACAGCGCGCAAACGACGTCGGCGAGTACCTACCGTTTTTGGGATCACTTCATCCCGCAAGGCCGGGTGCCGAGGCTCATGATGCTCGATATAAGCCGAGGCACCATCAGCGATTTGATGGCCAAGACCCCTTGGGCGCTCCCTTTGGCAGATCCGGGTTTGCAGTGTTTTGACTTGTCGCCAGACGGTAAGCATGCTGTTTTCTGCTTTGATCCTGAGCCTGAGCCACGCCTGGACTATCCGCATGCTTTAGCACTTCTTGATTTGAAGACCGGTAAGGCGAAACGGATCACACCGCAAGATGGTTGGGACTATAGCGCTCCAGTTTTTAATCCTGAAGGGAGTAGTATTGCCTGCCTGGCTTCGGATCTGAAGACGAAGCACACCATGCCTGCTCGCTTAACGCTGTTGTCGCTGAAATCCGGTGCTAAGCCTCAGCCGCTTATGGATCGTTGGGACCGCGTACCTCAGGCACCGCTGAGGTGGGCGGCAAACGGGCGTGAGATTTACTTTACCGCCGAAGATTGTGGTCGATGCCATCTGTGGCGATATAGCTTTTCTGATCAACCCGAAAGCGTCGTTCAAGGTGGCTGGGTGCAGTCATTTGCAATCAGCAGCGCTCAGACGCCGTCAATACTTGTGAGCATCGAGCGAGCAGACCATCCGGCGCAACTGTATTTACACCAAGCAAGAGAGCCGGCGAGACGGCTTGATCGCTTTAATGATGCCTTGCTCAACCGCAGGCGTTTGGGGCGCGTGGAGGCGATCGAGATCAAGGGAGCGCTCGATCAACCCGTGCAAGTATGGGTGACTTATCCGCCAGATTTCGATCCGAAGAAGACCTACCCGCTACTACATAATATTCACGGCGGACCTCACACAGCAGCTGGTGATAATTTTCATTACCGTTGGAATACTCAGGTCTTTGCAGCCCAGGGTTATGTGGTTGCGAGCGTCAACTATCACGGCTCGAGCAGTTTTGGCTATGAATTTTTAGACAGTATCACTCATCGATGGGGCGAACTCGAGTTAATCGATATCGAGGCAGCAACAAGCTGGTTTGAATCGCAGCCCTATATCGACCCTCAAAGGATTGTTGCCGCGGGCGGAAGCTACGGCGGTTATATGGTCGCTTGGATGAACGCCTTTGCCAAAGCGGATAGGTATAAAGCTTATATTTGTCATGCAGGCTGCTTTGACTGGGTTGGTATGTTTGCCGATGACGCCTATGGCTGGCACGCCCAAGAGCTTGGTGCTTGGTATTGGAACGATATGCAAAAAGTTCTCCGTCAAAGTCCACACCATGCTGCATCAGCGATGTCCACACCCACCTTGGTCATTCACGGCGCACTCGATTATCGAGTTCCCGATGCACAAGGCCTGGCCTACTACAACACCCTAAAGGCCAAAGGGGTTGAGGCGAGGCTTCTGTGGTTCCCTGATGAGAATCACTGGATTCTTAAACCACAAAATTCGCTGGTCTGGTATCGCGAGTTTTTTAACTGGTTAACTCGATATGCACCTGCATCGATCGCTCCCAAACGCAGCACCAGCATCAAGGCGCAAGTTCGCTAAGGCCCTTGCGGGCCTAACAACCGGCCCACTTTGGCATCGCCTTGTCGCTGCAAATCCTGATGCTTCGAGGCGTATGCAAGGCCCTTTGGTCAATCTACGGGATCAATTCTTGATCATGCGCCACGCAGATGCGCCCGGTTTTAGCGACCCCGAGTCGATGCGACTTGATGATTGTTCAAGCCAGCGGAATTTGGGTGAATTCGGCAAGCGGCAGGCCATCGACGCCGGCGATTGGTTAAGGCGCCAGGGTATTGAACGTGCCTATGTTTGGTCAAGTCCTTGGTGTAGGTGTAAGGACACCGCAGTGCTCCTGGGTTTCGGTGAGCCTCAAATTAAGGATTTTTTAGGCTCGTTTTTTCGTGACCCAGCGCCATCGGCGGCCTATACGCTCGCGCTGACTGATGCATTGAAGTCATGGTTTGCAGCAGGACCGTCGATGCCTCTACTCGTGGTGACCCATCAAGTGAATATTAGTGCCTATGCTGGTCGCTCGGTTGCTTCAGGGGAGATGCTAAGAATTAAAGCGACAACCAAGGGCCAAGCGCAGACCGTTGAATCGATCAGGATGTAGGACGTAGGCGTTGAGTATGAAGGCTGTCGTTGGTGTTACCAGGGGCAAATCAGTCTTTTATCCGAGCCGGTTGCGTAGTCGTGGTACATCCAACGGTCGCAGAGAAACTGATCGACGATCATCCAAAACAGAAGGAGCGCAAGTGTAAAAGCCAGCGCTCGTTTAAATATGACCACAGAAGACGCCCGTTTAGAGCGTTCGTGCCTAGGCCGTTTGTTTGGCGACCGATTTGATGGCCTTCGCTTGACCGGAAAAGAAGCTGATAGCCTCAGCCGTTGGGACAATCATGCGTTTGCGACTGTCTTGCTCGGAAGTCTGAAGGTCGATTAGACCAAGGTTGCGCAAGTACTGCAGACGCTTGTGGATCGTGGCAGGCGATCCGAGATGCTCACTGCGCATAGCCTGTCGAACCGATAAGGTATCGCCAGCATGCCAGTAAGCGCCAACCAAGTTTAAAAGCGCCTCATGCTCAGGGGTAAGGTCTTGCAGGCTCGGAAGCGTTTTAAGGCTTTGAACAATTTGTTGGAAGCGGAAAAATAAATCGATCAATTCGTTGCGGGCTGCTTTGCTCATGGCGACCTCTTTCGTTAAGTTTGCGAAGGCTAAGTCATTTTGCCTTCCCGCGCAAATAACCTAGTACTAAGGGCGATTAGTACCAAGCCCAACACGCCACCGAGCACATCGCCCGTTAACATGACCGAAAAACGGGCGCTTGCGTCGCCGAGATCAGCATCGAGTAACAACCAGGCCCCTACGTGTACACCCGAGTTAATGACAGAGGCGATTGTCACAACCGATAGGATGGTTCTCAAGTCCAAGTTCATCATCATGCCCGCATAAGAAGCTTGCCTGCCTGGCACGAGGATTCGCAGTGCCAACCAACCGCAACATCCTGAAGCGAGTGCTTGGAGGATGAGGCTTGCGAGCGTTGAGGGCTTGTCGATGAAAACTTGGGTTGCGGTCATTATGAAGCTTTGTAAGTTAGCGTCCGAGCCAGCGAAATCTAGGGTCATCGCAAACAGAATCAGTGTTGCAGTTGCTAAGCACACGCCCAGTACGCCGCTTAGTCCGAAGGCAAGCACCAGCGCGATGCGCAGGCTGTGCGGTAGGTAAAGAAGGTCGACACCGTCTCGATAATGCAAAAACCCCAAGAACCATTCATGTGTAAGCGAAGCCGTAATCCAGATGGCAAAGCAAAGTCCGGACCTGGCTGAATCTTGAAGTATCCCTGATCTACTTGTCGTGTTTTCTCGATCTGTCAACCTAGGTTCCATCACTGGGGTCTCGTTTTGTCTTCGATCCAAAAACCATGATGATCATTCTCAGTGCGTAAAGCATGATGAGCGCACCGAGCAAGTCGCCCGTAAACATCGCAGCGAAGGTACTGCTCAAGTTAATGTGGCCATGTGATTCTGCAGCCTGCGTCCCGAGCGTCGACAAAATAATCACGTGTCCGAGCGAGTTAATCAGCGCCGATAAGCAAATCAGCCCAATCAAGCTGCGGCTGTCGAGCTTTTCAAGTCGCCGATCGTCGGAGTGTTGGCCAAGACCGAGGCTGATTTTCATCGCAAACCAAGCGCAATAGCCAGAAATAAGTGGCGTGATAATGGTCGCCCATGGGTCATCGCTCCACAGGTTTCGGTGAAACATGAAGCTTGCCATTGCGATACCGCTTGCTCCCCAGAAGCCAAATAAAAGGCTGAGTAAGACGCGCATGCCATGGGGCAAGAAGAGCAAATTGACGCCTGGGTAGACCTCTGCGAAGGAAAATGCCCAGGCATTCGCATGCCAGCTCAAAAGCCAAAGCACCAATGACGATGCGAGCATGAAAACCTTCAGTACAAGCTTGGACAACAATCAAACGTTCCAAACAAAAGAAATTTATTGATTCTAGGATGATATCGGAAATTGCTTGCCCCGGCCCAGAACAAGCAGCCTGCTCCGTTGTATGGGTTAGCCTGATTAAGCTGAGGATTT
>OMIE01000081.1 GCA_900299025.1 Burkholderiaceae bacterium | reverse complement strand
TGTTGATGGGGCTCCAAATATCGGGAGCTACCCACGCTGTACAGAACATATGCCACCCACCATCTTTGGGTGCATCTTTCTTGGCACGTCGCGAGACAAGGGTTTGCCAATCCATGGCTTGCAAGTCGACCTTAAAGCCAGCCTGCCTCATGAGCTGTGCAGCAACATCGGGCAACTTACCGATCGATTGCAAATCGGTGGGCTTCATGATGACAACCGGGGTGCCGTCATATCCCGACTTTTTCAAGAGCTCTTGAGCCATCTTCATATTCGACTTTGACTGGATTTCGCTGCCTGCAGGGCTTCCATAAGGCGTGCCGCAGGTAAACATCGAGGGACAGGGCTTATAGAGCTCTTTAACACCAACCTGCGCCCTCAGAAAAGCCTCTTGGTTGAACGAGGCTAAAGCAGCGCGCCTCACTTCAGGCTTGTTGAAGGGTGCATGAAGGTGGTTGAAGCGGCACATGTACTGTAAACCGATATTGGGTTTGAGAACGCTGATTGCCGATTCCTTTTGAGCTGACTCATAGAGGTCAAAGGCCACTTGCTCGAGAATGTCGACCTCGCCCTTGACAAGCGCGTTGAGCGCTGCCTGACTGTCGCGTAGCGCAAGATTCCAAACAACCTTATCAACAAAAACCTCTTTGCTACCGGCCATGGCTGATGAAGGTTCAGAACGAGGTTTATAGTTTTTAAACTTTAGGTAAACCGATTTATCGCCAGGCTTGAACTCGTCTGCCTTGAAGGTGTAGGGGCCAGAGCCGATATGTTCGGTGATTTGCTTGAACGGGTCCGTGTCGGCAATCCGTTTGGGCATAATAAATGGAACGTTAGATGAGGGCTTGCCAAGCGCTTCTAGAACAAAGCCACAAGGCTCCTTAAACACAATTCGGAATCGATTGGCGCTGATCACCTCGAGCTTATCGACAAAGGTATACATGGCCACGCCCATCGCGTCGCGCTTACCCCAGCGGTTGAGCGATGCGATCACGTCCTCGGAGGTCACCGGATTGCCGTCGTGAAACTCCAGGCCGTTACGCAGCTTGAATTCCCACACTTTTTTATCGGGCGAAACCAGCCAGCTTTCGATCATTTGAGGCTGGATTTGATTCTTCGCATCGGTGGCAAAAAGCGTGTCATAAATCATGTAACCGTGATTGCGGCTCATGTAAGCCGTGGTCCAGATTGGATCCAAAATCGCCAAATTTGAATGCGGCACGACATTCAAAACTTTTTCCTGGGCAGCACTTTGGCCAGGCGCAAACACGGAAAAGCTGAGGGCTGCTGCAAGTGCAGCAAGGCGATATTTCAGATGCATCGACGGACTCCTGAGTACATGTGGGCTAATAAAACATAACGTACTTGGCCGGGCAAATAAGTACGCCGGCCTCTTGATGGGCCGCCATAAGATCGGACGATAGCCGATTTGATCGAGGCTGTGCAAGCCGTTGGTCGGCGCCGACATACGGGAAGGTGGTGGCCCATTGCCTAAAAACCGCGAGCCATGTTAGCTTTCGGCAGTCTGCGCATTTGCAATGCACTGTAGACACAAACAATCGTGGGCGTAGACCCAACCTGACGCGATCATTGATCATCTCAAAGGAGACTTATGAAATTCATCGTTAAAGCTTTGGCCAGCGCTGCTATCGCCACAGGCCTACTTGCATCACCCGCGATCGCGCAAGAGAAAAAGGTTCGCGCGCAAATGGGATGGGCTTTCCCCAGCACCACAGGCCTGCTTGGACCGACCCAAACGCGATTGGTTGAAATGCTTCGCACCCTGTCTGGAGGCAGCATTGATGTCAAAGGCTTTGAGCCGGGAGCACTTGTCCCTGCCAGCCAATATCTTGATGCGGTGGGCAATGGTTCTCTCGACATGGCTTGGACAGTAGCTGGATTTTGGACTGGCAAGGTTATCGCCTTCGCGATGTACGGCTCCGTACCCTTCGGCCCCGGCGTTGGCGAGTACATTGCTTGGATGAAGCACGGCGGTGGCGAGAAACTCATGAAGGAGCTTCACGCTAAATATAACGTTGAGACGATTCCTTGCGGGATAATCTCACCTGAAGCATCCGGTTGGTTCCGTAAAGAAATCAAAACATTGGATGACCTTAAAGGTCTGAAAATGCGATTCTTCGGCCTAGGCGCCAATGTGATGCAAAAGCTAGGTGTTTCAACGCAGCTTCTACAAGCCGGCGAAATTTTCCAGGCTCTACAACTCGGAACCATCGATGCGACTGAGTTCTCGATGCCTGTGATGGATTACACACTTGGGTTTCATCAGGTTGCCAAGTTTTATTATTTCCCAGGCTGGCACCAGCAAGCCACAATCAACCAACTGATCATCTCAAAGAAAAAGTGGGCCGAGTTTAGCCCTACCCAAAAGGCAATTATTCAAGCGGCTTGCGACGCAACCATGCTGCAACAATATGCCGAGGGCGAGGCTGCGCAGTTCAAGGCAATGAAGGACATTGAGGCCAAGGGTGTGAAGCTGATGAAGTGGTCGCCTGAGTTTTTGAAAGCATTTGAAAAGGCATGGGTTGAAGTCGTTGCTGAGCAAAACGCTAAAAGCCCTGAATTCAAGAAAGCTTGGGACTCATACAGTGCCTTTCGTTCGAATTACAAGATCTGGAAGGATCTGGGTTACCTGCAGTAATAACCCGCGAGCTCATTCGTTGAGCTGAGTGCCCCACGCCTCTGTGCAGCTTTGCTGTGCGGAGGCGTACTTCGCGGTCGTTTATGCCACTTGCGCTTGTTCCGGGGTGCTTGTTCCGGGGTAGAAGGGAAGTGCAGTTGGCTTTTTAAATGTACCGCGCCAATCGAGTACTCGACTAGGGCCTCGTGGCGAATCCCAGCCCTAAATTTCTGTGTGACCGAGATGAGCCGTGCCATCAAATTGGCCTTTGCCATCTTGTTAGCCGTGGCCATCCAAACCAACAGTAGGTAAATCAGATGGAATCGTTGATCAATTTGGCTGACCGTATCGAACGGCTCTTACAGCGCGTCGCGTCCTGGGGCTCATGGGCCTTTATCGCTTGCATCGTTGTCATTACTATTGACGTCATTACAAGAAAGATGGGCTTCCAAGTCCCTGGACTAGGTTCTACGCGATTACAAGAACTTGAATGGCAGTTGCATACCCTACTCTTCTCAACTTGGTTGGGTTATGCCTACGTTAGAAATGCCCATGTCCGAATTGACGTTTTTACCGGGGGTATGGAAGCGACTCGGAAGATTAAGCTTGAATTGATCTGTTGCCTCTTCGTTGCAATTCCCTACCTGGCGATTGCTTTGCCTTATTCGCACAGTTTTTTTATGACTTCATTTCTTCAGGGCGAGAGCTCAGAAGCGCCTAATGGCATCCCCTACCGTTGGATTGTGAAGTTCTTTCTTTACGGCGGTCTAATTTTGGTTGCCCTTGGCGTAGCGACAGTCATGTCGCGATGTATCGTTGCGCTCTATGGAAGTCCTGAGCAAGCGAAGCGGGTTCATTTGCCCTTTGCCAAATAAAGTCTAGGAGAGATCGTTATGGATTGGCTAATCGATCACCTAGCGGTGATCATGTTTGTAGCACTAGTTGTAGTGATGTTTGCTGGCTACCCAGTCGCACTGCTCCTCGGTGCAATCGGGGTGTACTTCGGATACTTTGGCATGCTCAGCGACGTATTTAATGTTGCTCAATTTGCCAACTTATTACCGAGGATTTGGGGACAGGCAGCGCAAAATCCAGTGTTAGTAGCAATCCCGATGTTTGTGTTCATGGGCACTATGCTAGAAAAGAGCGGTGTCGCCGAGCAATTGCTACATATTTTACAGCTGATGCTTAAGCGGGTTCCAGGTGGACTTGCCATCGCGGTAACTTTGCTAGGCACGATCATGGCCGCAACAACAGGTATTGTTGGGGCTTCGGTGATCATGCTCACGCTCATCGCCTTACCAGTCATGCTTGATAAGGGCTATAACAAGTCATTATCTGTAGGCACGATCGCTTCGGCAGGAACGCTTGGGATTTTGATTCCACCAAGCATCATGCTTGTCATTATGGGCGATCTGGTCGGACTGCCTGTCGGTACGCTCTTTACTGGCGCAATCCTTCCGGGTCTCTTGATGAGTGCACTTTACGTCATCTTTATCTTCTTGGCCTGCCTTATCAAACCCTCTCTTGCCCCTGCTATAAAGGGCAGACTCGATGCAGATGACGAAAAGCTTACCTTGCAAATGGTGATCAGCGGTTTCGTACCACCAGCATTTCTGATCGTTCTTGTACTTGGTTCAATATTTGCAGGCTGGGCAACGCCGACTGAAGCGTCAGGGGTTGGCAGCCTCGGTGCGATCATTCTCGCGATTGCCAACAAGCGATTTAGCATGGCGGTGCTTAAGGACGTTATGACATCATCAGCACTCACGAATGCGATGGTGTTCTTTATCGTTTTTGGAGCTACGCTGTTTTCCTACGTGTTCCGTGCGCTTGGCGGTGACGACGTAGTGGTTGAAATTCTCAACAAAATGGGGATTAACACGGGCTGGGAAGTGCTTATCTTTGTGATGATCCTCGTGTTCATCATGGGGTTCTTTTTCGACTGGATCGAAATCTGTCTGATCGTTCTTCCCATCTTCGCCCCAATCATAGCCAAGGTCGACTTTGGTACCTTTATCGAAGGTAAACAAGTGATTCTTGCCTGGTTCAGTATTCTGCTCTCGGTCAATATGCAAACCGCATTTCTCACACCGCCATTCGGATTTGCACTTTTCTATATGAAAGGAACCGTTCCACCCTCGGTTACGATGACCGACATCTATAAAGGGATCGCACCCTTTGTTGCCGTCCAATTGATCGCTTTAATTCTCTGTATGATCTTTCCGGAGATCGTGCTGTATCTGCCCAGGCATTTCGGCTTTTTGGATTAGCGCTGGCAAGGCTAATGGCTGACTACTTGGGGCGGATCAACTTGTTTGATTCGCCCCAGTTCCCCGCCCGGTCAGGATAATTCGGGGTCTGCTAATCAAGATAGCGACAAGCGCAAGGATCAACATGGCCGAGAGAGCAACGAAGGAAATCTCTGTGCGACGTGTTTCAAGTGAGAGCTTTGAATGCAACCCGGCATAAGCGGCTTTTAACTCATCGGCGCTTGCCGCATAAAAGTACTGCCCTCCGGTAATTTGCGCAACAGCCTTTAGCGTCTCCTGATCAACCTTTACAAAAAACGAATAACCCTCGTAACCGGGGATCACCCCGTGCTCGGTGCCAAAGGCCACGGTATGAACCTTAATACCGAGATCGGCTGCGCGCTGAGCGATTTCGATCGGATCAGGGCCTGTTGTCCGCCGACCATCCGAAAGCAGGATAATGGCTGCATGACGATCACTTGCCGGCGCCGAAGGAGCGGGCCAGTGAACAGCGGATGGCGAATAAATGGCCTGTTCAAGGTCGATTGCCAAATCGGGGCGCAGAAGGCTCAGTGAAAACAATAATCCGCTACCCGTTGCAGTAGCGCGCTGCAGTTCAAAACGATCCACCGCTGCGAGCAATGCTTCGCGATCCTCGGTGATCGTTTGCACTACTTGGGCTGTACCTGCAAAGCTGACAATGCCAGCGCGAACATCATTGGGCAGCGTTCCGATGAAATCTCTGACCGCCGCCTGCGCGGCTTCGATACGACTCGGCTCAACATCGCGTGCCAGCATGCTTCGTGAAACATCCATGGCAATCACCAACTTTCTATAATCTGTAGGCAAGCTGAGTTCTGCCGTTGGCCTTGCCAAAGCAACCACCCCAAGCGCAACGATCAGCCAGATCAAAAACGCTGGGATATGGACACGCCAGGCATGTCCTGGCACTTGGGCGGCCTTGAGCAAACGCAAACTTGAAAAATGAATCACTATCTTCTTACGTCGGCGCCATGCCCAAACGTAGAGAAAAAGTGGAACGGGCAAGCCAAGCAATGCCCACAACATCTCGGGTGCTAACCATCCCATGTGCCACTCCTCATGCTTAATAATGAACATCATGCCAGCAAGCAACGCACCGCAACAAGCCCGACCTCTGAGACTTCGGCGATACCTGGCGAGGCGCCCACTGCTGACGATCGCAGTCCTATGCTTTAGCTCGGTCGCACTTAGTTGCTTGCTCTTTGCGATCTGGCATCAATGGGGAGATGGCCAACAGCTGCTTTTGCCGCCTCATCTTCGCAACAGTGTGGATCCCAAATCGGGTGCCCGACAGCCTCCTCTGCATTTTCAGAATCGGGAAAGCTTTGAACGTAGCCTTGAACAGGGCCTTGAGCGTATTGATTTACCCTCAATGGCCCAGCGCGCAGCAAGGCAGATTCTGCCCTCGGTTGTTCATATTCGGCTCGAAGATAACCATGATGGCAAGCCGAATGCCTCAGGTACAAAACCCGAAGGACGAGGATCAGGTTCAGGGGTTGTTATCAAAGATGACGGCACCATTCTTAGTAATTTTCATGTCGTTGCTGGGGCTGCAAACGCAAAACTGATTATCAGCTTCGCCGACGGAAGCGAATCAGAAGCGACAGTCATTCAAGTAATGCCCGATAAAGATCTTGCGGTGCTTCGCCCACACAAAATTCCCGACGATCTACAAGCTGCAACCATTGTTGGAAGTGGCAACCTACTGCCGGGCGATCAGGTTGTTGCCGTCGGTTTTCCCTTTGGGATAGGACCTTCGGTAAGCGCTGGCGTGGTCTCAGGTCTTGATCGAGAGTTTCGAAGCCCAGACGGCACGCGTAGCCTGAGTGGCTTGATTCAATTTGATGCTGCAGCAAATCCGGGAAGCTCGGGCGGCCCGCTAGTTAATCATCGAGGCGAGGTGGTCGGTATCGTCACAGCCATCCTGAACCCTGAAAAATCCAGAACCTTTATCGGTATAGGTTTCGCTACAACCATGGAAAGTGCAGGCGCAGCGCTTGGTTTGCCAAGGTTTTAGCTAATGTTCGATTAGACAATGACTGTCGTGGAGTAAATGGCAATGCTTGAGATTCCCTCGATTGATCTGAGCCTTCAACAAAACATCGCGACGCTCGCTAGGCGTATGGAACAAGTCCTGTTCGAAGTCAAACGGGTCATCGTTGGGCAAGACCGATTACTTGAACGGGTTTTAATCGCCCTGCTCGCTCGTGGTCATTTACTGGTTGAGGGCATGCCAGGACTCGCCAAAACCTTGACCATCAATACCCTTGCCCAGGTGCTTCAAGTGCACTTCAAAAGGATACAGTTCACACCCGACTTGATGCCAGCTGATCTGATCGGCTCGCGGGTGTTTCATCCACGCGATGCTGCGTTCCAAACCCTGCTGGGGCCGGTTTTTGCCAATTTGCTTTTAGCGGACGAAATCAATCGAGCGCCGCCAAAGGTCCAAAGTGCCCTACTTGAGGCGATGCAAGAAGGTCAGGTCACCGTCGCAGGGCAAAGTCATCAGCTTCCCAAACCCTTCGTGGTCATGGCCACGCAAAATCCCATCGAGACCGAGGGCACCTATCCGCTGCCTGAAGCACAAGTCGACCGCTTTATGATGAAGTTAATCATCGATTATCCGAGTGCAGATGAAGAGTTTGTTGTGGTTCAACGGGTCATTGGTCTTCCTCAGCAAGCACAAGCTGTGATCACCAACGACGAACTGTTACAAATGCAATTACTTTGCAAACAGGTCTATGTCGACCCGAGCCTGATTCGCTACGCCGTCTCGCTCAGTGCTGCCACCCGCAAGCCAAGCGCTTTTGGATTAGCGCAGTTATCACCGCTGCTTATGCACGGCGCATCGCCTCGGGCCAGTATTTGGATGATCGAGGCAGCCCGTGCCCTTGCGGCCCTGCGGGCCCGTGCCTATGTTTTACCCGAGGATGTCAGCGCGGTTGCATTGGATGTGTTGAGGCATCGGATCAGCCTCTCCGATGAAGCGCTCGCCACACAGATCGAGGCCGAGACCATACTCAATCAATTGCTTTCCAATATCCCCGCACCAACAAAACCCCTGGGTCTATGAGCATTGGATACATAGCAGCAAGGCGTCTGCGCTGGCGTTTGCTCAAGCGCATGCCAGGGCTTATTCAGGGTGACTTCATGAGCCTTGCCCGTGGTAGTGGCTTCGACCTGCAGCATATCCAGCCCTATCAGGAAGGCGACGACGTAAGACGTATCGACTGGAATGCGAGTGCAAGAAGCGATCAATTACAAGTTCGGCAAATGCAAGAAGATCGCGAGTTTAACGCCTGGTTAGTACTCGATCTGAGTGCATCGAGTACGGCAGGCCTCGAATCCAGCAGCAAACGCGACCAGATGCTCGCCTTAAGCACATGTATCATCGACAGTCTTTTACAACACGGCAATCGTGTTGGTTTATGGATCGATGATGGCAGGCATGTCCCTGCCTATCAATTGAAACCAAATCATGGTCGCAGCCATCGCCTACGTCTGCTCAAATGTATTAAAAATCATCAATCACCCGAGCAAAGTCTTCATATCCATAGCAATCTTGAACGATTATTTCGGCAGCTTCATGCCGCCTTGCGAAGGCGTGCACTTGTTTTAGTGCTCTCTGACTTTATCGATCACAGCGAAGCCGGTGGCAATGCCTGGTCCGATGCGCTCGCTAGCTTGCAGAGACGACATGACTTGATTGCGATCAAACTTGATGACCCCAGTGAGTGGGAGCTACCCGCACATGGGCACTTTTTCGCTGAAGATGCCGAGACTGGTGAACAATTATGGATCGATGCAGAAAATGAATCTTTTCGCCTGCGATACCAGACGCTTGTCAAACAAGAACAGGCAAGCACACGAGCCCTGCTAAGGCGAAGTCGCGCGAGACTTCTTGAAATCAGCCACCGGGATGAGGCTTTAAAAAAGCTAAGCCTTTGGATGCGAGCCCAGCGATGAAGCGAGCCCAGCGATGAAGCGAGCCCCATGACCGCAATACTGCTTGAAATGCTTGAGAGCCTGAGCTTGCAATGGCCGATTACACTAACTTTCATGTCGTTTCCCATCGGTCTGAGCATCTGGCTCATCCGCCATCGAAGCGGGCGTTGGTCATCAAATAGTCTGATTTTGAGCGGCCTTGCTGTGATGATCGTCGGCTTATCAAGGCCGATGATGCAAGGCATCGAACCCACGCCACTCGATCAGGTGATCTTGGTGATCGATAGCTCGGCAAGTATGCGTGCATCCGATGTGTTGCCAAGCCGCATTGACCTAGCCAAGCAAATTGCAAACGCTTTTATCGAGGCATTGCCAGCTCACGCAAGTCTCGGACTCATCAGCATGGCCGCTAATGCCAGTGTTATTCAGACTCCAACACGCCAACGCCATCAACTTGAGCAAGCCCTTGAGCGAATCAGCTTACAACCAGGCAGCGCACTCGGGAGCGCGATCATTCTTGCGACTGCCCAGGCAATACCCGAGGCCGCGATCGACGTCGAGCGGCTCATCACAGGCAGCTCAAGACGCTCCATGGTTTCATCATCATCGCTCTCCAACGCAAGCGAAGCGGGAAGCGAGAGCAAGGAAGCCTTCAAACAACCGGAAAGTCCAGCTTCCCCCGGTAGCAGAGAAAGCTCAGTCATCGTTTTGCTTGCCGATGGCGACAGCAATATGGGACCTGCCCCGCTCGAGATGGCCGAGGTTGCGCGTCTTTGGGGACTGCGCATTTACAGCATCGGCATTGGCACCCGAGACGGTGCTGTGTTACAAAGCGATGGCGTTACGGCCAGGGTTCGACTCGAAGACAAAACATTAAAGGCGCTTGCATCAAGCACAGCCGCTGAGTACTTTGCCCTCGAAGATAAGGCAGCGGTGAAACAGATCTTTGCATCGCTTAGTGGTCGAATCGGGTTAAAAAGAAAGAAAAAAATCGAGGTGACCCATTGGTTTGCGTTGGTTGGAAGCATGCTGCTCATCGCAGGAGCGCTCATGAATGTTCAACGACATGGCAGGATTTTATAAATGCGCCCCCATACATCTGCCCTGTGGCAAGCACGTGCGCCGAGCCCAAACTCAGCAAACTCCAACGAGTCCACGCATCTGCACACCTAGAACACCCACAATCTCTTCGGATAATTCAACCTGACTTCAAAAGCCGCGCGACAATTCGGTTTAGAACACTTAACTTCGGAAAAAACAATGAAAATCAAACGCTCGATTCAAGTTTTGGCACTGAGCCTCATTACAAGCTTCAGCTTTTCCACCCTTTCGCAGACTGCGCTCGCGCAAACCAAAGGCGGTGACCAACTCTATCAACCCCAAGTAGGCCAACCCGGCAAGGACGTGGTTTGGGTCCCGACGGGTGACGAACTAGTTACTAAAATGCTACAGACGGCTAAGGTTACCAAAGACGATTTGGTTTACGACCTCGGTGCGGGTGACGGAAAAATTGCGATCGCCGCTGGCCGAGAATTTGGTGCTCGAGCCATCGGTATCGAATACAACCCTGAGATGGCATCGCTAGCCCAGCGAAACGCCGAACGTGCTGGCGTTGCTGATCGCGTAAAAATCATTCGTGGTGATATCTTCAAAGAGTACTTTTCTAAGGCGACCGTTATAACGATGTATTTGCTGCCTGACTTGAATTTGAAACTCAGGCCAACGCTTTTAAAATTAAAACCAGGTACAAGACTTGTAACCAACTCCTTTACAATGGGTGATTGGGAACCCGATCAGGTCATTAATTCCAGTGGTAATACGGGCTACTTTTGGGTTGTCCCTGCCCAAGTTGATGGACGTTGGACACTCAATGGACTTGAAGGCCATGCCGTCGCAAGTATTGACCTAAAGCAGCGCTATCAAAGAGTGGGCGGCACGATCACCCTGGGCAATAATCCACCGCAAGCCTTGATGGGCGTTGAACTTCATGCCGATGAATTGCGCTTTCGTTTTCTAGATAGTTCAAATCAACTGCAAAGCGTGAAAGCTACCGTCAAAGGCAATCACATGGATGCCGAGTTGCTTGGTACTTATTCCAACAATCGATTTGATGCCAAGCGTCAGTAATGCGACAGAGTAAGCGGGGAAATGCAGTTTCCCCGCTAGATCAGCAAGCTTGGCCAGGGATTCTCTTATGACATCGGCAACACCGGCTGATTCGAGTCAGGCTCAGCATCGGCCCAAGCAGCAACTGAGCGCTGCCACAGCGGTTGCCATTATCGTTGGCATTGTGATCGGAGCTGGTATCTTCAAGACGCCCTCGATGGTTGCTGGGGTGAGCGGCGATGCGGGATGGATGATGCTTGCTTGGGTAGCCGGCGCAGTGATTTCAATAGCCGGCGCGCTTTGTTATGCGGAACTGACATCGCACTATGCTCATGCGGGCGGTGATTATCATTTTTTAGAAGTTGCCTACGGAAAACATTTATCGTTTTTATACGCGTGGGCAAAGGCAATGGTAATCAATACCGGTTCGATTGCTTTGCTTGCTTTCGTCTTTGGCGATTATATGAGTCAGGCTATACCGCTTGGGGCACATTCAAGTGCGATTTGGGCGGTAGGCATCGTTCTTTTTCTTACTATTGTTAATCTCATCGGTATCCAAGCTTCAGGACGTGTGCAGTCCGCACTGACCGTCATTGAGGTGGTCGGGCTTCTTGCTGTAGTCATCGCAGGCTTTAGCGTGCAATCGCCCGCCACTGAGACTCCAAGCTGGTTTAGCGGCCACCCACCCTTGGGATTGGCTGGCCTTGCGCTGGTGTTTGTGCTTCTCACCTTCGGCGGCTGGAACGAATCGGCCTTTATTTCAGCCGAAGTTAAGGGCGGACCACGCAGCATGGTGCCCGTCATTCTGATTAGTCTAGGACTTATTACACTCATTTACCTGTTGGTTAACCTTGCACTCTTGCATGGTCTTGGTCTCAGCGGCCTGGCGAAATCAAAGGCTGCTGCCGCCGAGGTCATGGGTATGGCTTTTGGAACCTTCGGGCAGCAAGCGCTGAGTCTATTCGTGGCCATGGCTGCGCTCACGAGTATTAATGCGACCATGATAGTTGGCGCGAGAAGTAACTTCGCGGTTGCGTCGAGTTGGCGGGCACTGCGGGTCATCGCATCGTGGAACCAACAGGCTGGCACGCCGGTCGCAGCTCTATTGTTGCAATCATTGATTGCGCTTGCCTTGGTTGTCTTTGGTCTACTCCAACACGACGGATTTGAGGCCATGGTCGAGTTTACGGCACCTGTTTTTTGGAGCTTCTTGTTCTTGGTGGGTTTATCGGTCTTCAAGCTGCGTCGCCATCGACAGCGACATGATGGTTATCGCTTGCCGCTCTACCCCTTTACGCCCCTCTTATTCTGCGCATCGTGCGCTTATCTAAGTTATTCGAGCATCACTTATGCAGCGAGTAAAAATGCAGTTCACATTTCATTTGCGGTTATGGGTGTTGGCTTGGTAGCACTTGTTTTACTACAACTACGGGAACGTTCTTCTAAATAGATCTTTTAGCCTCACCTAATCCCTAAGCACCACGCCCGCACTAACCGGCCGATCGAGCCTGTGAAAACCAAAGCCTAACTTCACGCCTAGATCGAAAGGTAGCTCAAGCGCTGCTGTTGTGTTTCGTGCCCGCTCTCGAAAGCTTGCAAGTTGCAAATCGATCTTGCGCGGACAGGCAAAAATCATCTTGTTTTCTACCTCAGGAACCTCAACCATATAAAGATCGGGAAACACTTCCTGATAGGTTCGAAGCATCGAAGCATAAAGCGGGTTAAGTGCAGGGCCCCAAAGATTGCCGACGACGACGCCTGTGGGCGAAAGTGCCTTTTTCACAGCATGTAAAAACTCCGTAGTCGTCAGGTGTTTAGGTACCACGTCAGAGGCATAAGCATCAAGGATGATGATGTCGTAAGGTTGGCGGGTTAGTTCAATAAAGCTTCTGCCATCGTGGGCATGAGCGCGCATCCGATCGTCTTCTTTGAAATTCAAAAAACGCTTTGCAACGTCAATAACCGCTGGATCAATTTCTGCAGCATCGATGTGAGCCTGCGGCAGATAACTTCGCAAAAACATGGGCAGGCTGCCCCCGCCCAGGCCGATCACCAAGATTCTTTGAGGTTTAGGTACGAGCGCGAGCGAAAGAATTGCCGTCTTTGTATAACGGAGGGCGAGAAAGCGTGGATCGCTCATCTTCACCACGGACTGACGAGGCCCGTCGATGCCAAAACGCATCGTACGAAATCCGCCCGGCTCCTCTGTTACAACAATCGATCCAAACATTGCCGTTTGCTGGTGGATGAGGCGTGGTGCAGTCGTGCCAGTGTTAGCCCTTGCACGACTAGGCATCGCCACGCCCGACACGGTGCCGGCAAACAAAATTCCACGGCGCAACCTGTTCATTTGCTTGGGCTCCTATTGTCGCGGACTTCGTGGGAGCAATGTAACATGAGCTCACGCCAACAGCAGCGTTGTTTGAAGCGGGTAGCAAAGCCCGTCTTTACTGGCTAACTAAGGCCGTTTTGATGCGCGGCTAACTGCAGCCTGTAGTAGCCCGTGTATAGGGCTAGTGGCGGAGGCGGTGTCCGCAAACTTAATGTTTTTTCTCATTCGTTGGCGAGGCCAAGGTATCATTAATAATCATATACTTATCACCATAACTTGTTCTTAGTTATTCGTTCGTATATTCTACTAACGGTGACCACTTTGATAGTTGTTTTGATAGTGAGAGTTTAGGATGCGAGCGGCGCGCCTTACCGTAAAAGAGATTCAACGGAAGACGACTGTGGGCTTACACGGCGATGGTGGAGGTCTGTGGTTGCAGATCACCAAGGCCGGTGTTAAGTCGTGGCTCTTTCGGTTCATGATCAAGGGTAAAGCCTACGGCATGGGGCTTGGACCGCTGCACTCGGTGACCCTTGCAGAAGCTCGCCACAAAGCCGCTAACGCCAGGCGACAGCTCGTTGAGGGCATCAACCCGCTTGAAGAGCGGCGGCGCCTTCATGCGCAACAGGCTGCAAGTCGAACCCGCTCGATGAGCTTTGAGGCTTGCGCTGCACAGTACATTGCAGCGCACCGTGCCGCTTGGAAAAATGCAAAACACGCTGAGCAGTGGTCCTCGACCCTAGAGACTTACGTGCACCCCATCATTGGAAAACTCGCCGTTGCCGATGTTGACACCGCACTGATCGTGAAGGTGCTTACGCAGCGGGATTCGAAGGGCGGTTCATTCTGGGAAGTAAAGGCTGAGACCGCCTCTCGGGTACGGGGCCGTATCGAAGCGATCTTGGGATGGGCAACAACCAGTGGATTCCGCTCGGGCGACAATCCCGCGCGCTGGAAGGGGAACCTGGAAAACTTGCTGGCTAACATCAGCAAGCGCGGTCGGGTCAAAAATCATCCTTCCTTGCCCTGGCAACAAGTGGGTGTCTTTATGGCAAGCCTCAGTGGGCGGGAAGGCATATCGGCACGGGCAGTCGAGTTTGCCATTCTCACCGCATGTCGCTCTAACGAGGTTCGGGGCGCACGCTGGTCAGAGATAGATATTCATGCCAAGCTTTGGA
>OMIE01000080.1 GCA_900299025.1 Burkholderiaceae bacterium | reverse complement strand
GCCTGGACATTCAGCATCTTATCTTTCACGATACCGGTGCGGATCGCTATAGCCACATCCATGTGGCCCGACCAACTCAGATAACCGACCGCGCCGCCGTAAATACCACGGCGGGTTTTTTCCATATCGTCGATGACCTCCATGGCCCTTACCTTGGGCGCACCTGTCAGCGTGCCCGCTGGGAAACTTGCCTTTAAGACATCGATATCATCAAGCCCTTCTTCGAGCAAAGCTTCCACATTCGATACAATATGTTGAACGTGCGAATATTTTTCAATCACCATTTTTTCGGTCACGCGAACGGTTCCTGTTTTTGCGATTCGACCGAGATCGTTACGCGCCAAGTCAATCAGCATCAGATGCTCTGCGCACTCTTTTGGATCAGCAAGTAATTCGCGAGCCAGTGCTTCATCTTGCTGAGGCGATAAGCCCCGCCGCCTTGTCCCTGCGATGGGTCGAATCGTAATTCGGGTTGCACCTTCTGGATCTTCGGTCTCAAGAATTTCTTGTCGAACGAGAATTTCTGGTGAGGCACCCACCACTTGGAAATCACCAAAATCGTAATAATACATATAAGGCGATGGGTTGATTGAGCGCAGTGCTCGGTACAGCGCAAGTGGGGGGTGTGAGAAAGGCTTGCGAATCAGCTGTCCAATTTGCACTTGCATTAAGTCGCCAGCCATGATGAGTTCGCGTGCTTTTCTTGCAGCGTTGAGATAGTCCTGCTTTTCGAAGCCTCGGATTTCAATGCTTTCTGGCCCTGGCGCAGGAACCGTTTCATCAACAGCTTTTTTTAGTCTTGCTTTTAATTCGCGCAGCCGCTTTTGCGTTTGAGTCCACGCATCTGGGCTTCGCGCATCAGCGTAGACCACGAGGTAAAGCTTGCCGCGGAGGTTGTCGACAATAGCTAATTCGTCGACCAACAGAAACAACATGTCAGGTGTCCCGATAGGATCGGGTTTGGTGCAAGGGCCAAGTTTCGGTTCAATAAAGCGAACGAGGTCGTATCCAAAGTAGCCTGCCAGGCCGCCACAAAATCGCGGCAATCCGGGCCGCAAAGAAACTTTAAAGCGTTGCCGATAGGCGCGCACAAAGGCCAGGGGGTCACCACGGTGAGATTCGACCACCAAATCATCGCGCAGCACTTCGATCAAATCGTCGCGACTGCGAATCGATGTACGGGCAGACAATCCGATGAAAGAATATCGTCCAAAGCGCTCCCCACCCTCGACCGACTCGAGTAGGAAGCTATTTTTCCGCTTACCAGGTTCGTTGAGCTTGCAATACACGGACAAAGGGGTTTCCAGGTCCGCCAGGCACTCGCTTATAAGTGGAATTCGGTCGAAACCCTGCGCCGCAATCGCTTTAAATTCAAACTCAGTCATGATGATTTGCTCCCACCAGCCTTCGTTTTATCATCTCCCCCGTTTAGCCTAGCTTAACGCAGGCGCCAGAGAGAGCGCACTGGTTGCGATGGAGGGCTGGTTGGTTCTACGCGTCGCTACCGAGTGCTGGGTTAATGCCAGCACCACCAACGCCATGCGGCGTTTTTGATCGGTAGCTTGATTGCAATGTCCATTGTGCAAAGGCGTCTATGCTTTGAACTATACCATCGCAGGGAATGTGTTCAAGCGCTACCCCCTCCCTGTACCCATACGGCAGCAAATAGACCCTCATGCCGGCAGCCCTTGCTGCTTGCGCATCATTGGCGGAATCGCCTAGCATCCAGACTGAGGTTGCCGAAACTCCTAACCTTCTTGCAGCCTCCAAAAGCGGCTGCGGGTGTGGCTTTTTATGAGCGATTGCATCGCCGCCTATTGCAAATCGAAAATATTGATTCAGGTTTGAGCGCTCAAGCAAGGCCTCAGTAAAGCTTTGAGCTTTGTTGGTCACTACTGCCATTGGCACTTTTGCAACGTGCAAACGCTCGAGGCCTTCGATCACACCTTCAAAGGGCTTCGCCCAGCAACCGTTATATTGTTCATAAACCGAATCAAAGCAATTCATCCCTTGGGCATGTACATCAGGCTTTGCATCGCCATCAAGATCATCGGTCAGTAGTCGATGTACAAAACGCTCAGCGCCTTTTCCAACAAAACTAAGCACGCGCGCATCGCTTAGTGGTGCCAGGGCCATCGCCTCACGAACAGCATGGCCTGATTGCACAAGATCCTTGGCTGTATCAAGCAATGTGCCGTCAAGGTCAAAAAGGAGCGCTTCAAAGCTTGCCATTATCAACTAGGGAACGCTTCAAACCCGACCATTGGAGCTTAGGGCATGAACGCCATCGGGGCTTGGAGCATTTCCGCCATTGGGGCTGTGCTCGTGCGTCCCATCAATCGCCTGGCGCAATTGCTTAATAACCTGCCGATAATGACCATCGGGATCAGGCGATGAAAACACCGCGGAGCCCGCAACAAAGCAATCTGCGCCTGCCAGGGCGATTTCGCGGATATTGTCAATTTTTATCCCACCATCGACTTGCAGAACAATCCGATGACCACCTTCAGCCTGATATTGATCAATCATGCTGCGAAGCGCTTGAATTTTTGCGATCGTTGCGGGCAAAAACTGTTGTCCACCGAACCCCGGATTAACCGACATCAGCAAAATCAAATCGAGCCGATGCATGACGAAGTCGAGCAGGTGAAGCGGTGTTGCCGGATTCAGTACGAGGCCCGCCTTGCAGCCATGGTCCCTGATTAATTGCAAAGACCGATCAATATGTTCGGAAGCTTCGGGGTGAAAACTGATCCAATCCGCACCGGCCTGGGCAAACCCACTGATGAGTGCATCGACTGGCTTGACCATTAAGTGCACATCGAGCGGCAATCGGGTGTGTGGTCTTATTGCTTTACAAACCATTGGGCCGAAACTGAGATTGGGTACATAGTGGTTGTCCATCACATCAACATGTACCCAATCGGCTCCGCTGGCCTCAAGCGCACGCACTTCATCACCAAGTCTTGCGAAGTCGGCAGATAAAAGGCTAGGGGCAATGCAGTAGCGGCTTTTCATCGGTATGCTTGAGTCCATCATTCATTGTAATAGGGCATGGACTTGTCCTGATTTACCGAAGGTAATCGTCTACCCTGAGCTTCAAGGCGTCTCGACCCACACTAAAAGACTTGGATTCCACGATGGCTGAACACCGAAAAGCAAGCTACCAGTTCAAGATTACCGTGAAAACGGTTTATCTTCCCGAGCAATCCTCGCCTGAGCAGGAGCGCTACACCTTCGCCTACACCATCACCATTGCCAATACCGGATCAATCCCTGCACAACTGATTAGCAGGCACTGGGTCATTACGACGGACGACGGTGAGGTTAATGAGGTCAAGGGGCTTGGCGTGGTTGGTCAACAACCACTGATCGCACCAGGGCAAGGCTTCGAATACACGAGTGGTTCACAGGTAAACACCCCAACGGCCACGATGACGGGGAGTTACTTCTTTGTCGCAGAGGACGGCGAGCGCTTTGAGCAGGAAATTCCACCCTTTGTGCTGAGTATTCCCCGAACCTTGCACTAAGCGTTTCGGAGTACCTAGTTTCCTTAACGTTTGCCGCGCATGGTCCACCAGACGATGAATAAGACGAGGGCCAGAATACCGAAGGCTTCGAGATAAATCACCCACATGGCGCATCACCCCAGGGTCGGACAAAGCAGAAAGTCACAGCAGCGCTCCACCTAGAGCTGCTCATAACTTATTGTTTTCTTCGAGCATTTTTTCAAATTGCGCCATGGGTGCATAGCCTGTGAGCCGTTTGCCGTTCGGAAAGAAGATGGTTGGCGTCCCGGTTACACCCAAGCTCCGACCAAGGTCTTTTAGTTTGGCAATCGGTGCGTCGCACGAAGGTGATGCCGTAGGAGGCGCTTTACCTGAGAGCATCATGTCGTTCCATGCTTTTGACTTGTCTGCAGCACAAAGTGCATTTCGCGACTTGACCTCTGAATCCGGCGAAAGCAGCGGAAGAACAAAGGTGTAGATCGTTACATCTTTAATACCAACAAGGTCAGCGCGCAGTTTTCGGCAATAGCCGCAATTCGGATCTTCAAAGACCGCCATAACCCGCCTGCCATTGCCTTGCACTTGCTTGAAAGCAAGTTGAAGTGGCAGGTCTTTGAACTGAATCGCAGATAACTCTTCGGTTCGCTCACGGGTAATATTGCGATTGTTTTTTAGATCAATTAACTGGCCTTCAATAAATGCATAAGCGGCCTTCTCGTCGACATAAATAAGATCGGTGCCGAGTCGAACCTCATAGAGACCCGTGATCGGCGTACGCGCTACGGCATCAACCTTATATTTACCTTTGAGCCATGCCTCGATACTTTGCTTGATGCTTGATTCAACGGCGCTTGGCACGGCAGCAGTTTGAGATTGGGCGGGGGACATCGCCAAGCAAAAGAGCAAGACGCTCAACAGAAGTTGCCCGGCAAATGAACCGGTCAGCAAGCGCAGGCTTTGTGAATTGTTATGGCTAATATTCATATGGAATTTCAAAAACCTTTGTCCAGAGTAGATCGAGGGATGCCAGCGTTTCAGCATAATCGGAGCATAGCGCGCATCAACGGCTTGGCCCGTGACGGGAAGCGTGGTGAATCATCGCAGACTGCAGCAGTGAACTGCCCGCGAGCCGAGACCAGACCCACCGAGCCAAACCGCCCACATAGTGGGGTAAAGGCTCACGAAATGTCTGGTGCAAAGTCCTTGTGAGGATCGACATGGCAAGCACAGGCTCAGCGCGGCGGCGAGCATAACGTTCTAAAACAAAACGAACACCAGGGTCGTGTCGCGCGGCAGGACTTGAAAGTACATCGAGTAATTCGATGATGTCACCGATTCCAAGATTGAGGCCCTGGCCAGCCATTGGATGCACCACATGTGCCGCATCAGCAAGCAAGACCAATCGATGGGAGAAAGGAGGATCGCTTATGCGATCCAGCAAGGGAAATGATGCGGGCCTACTTATGCAGTTCAGCAAGCGAGGAGCAGCACTTGAATATGATTCAATATGAGATTGCACCCTATGGCAAAGCGCATCAGGATCAAGGGCCATTAAGGATTGCGCCAGCTGACTAGGCGCAGACCAGACCATACTCATCGCTGCTCCGGGCAAAGGTAAAAGCGCAAGAATGCCTTGTTCACCAAACCATTGAAATGCCGTGTGGCGATGATGATGATCAATGGAAAAATTAGCGACGACCGCGATCGATTGGTAATCGATCTCGCGGCTCTTTATGCCAGCAAGTTGCCTCATGGCAGACTGGGCACCATCGCAGCCGATCAAAAGTTTTGCCCTGATGCGCCGCCCGTTTTCAAGCTGAATACGGCGCCGTAGGCTGCGGTCATCGCCAGCATCTGCCTCCAGACTGATCAGGGCGTCCTTGAATCGAAAGGCTTGCGTCATAGCAAGCGCTTGCTGCCCGGCTGCGATCAGCTCGGATTGCTCAAGGGTGAGTGCAAGTTGATCGACCGCCGCCTTATAGGCATCGAGTACGATGCCGGACTTAGCCGCTAGGCCAGGTGCTTCGAGTTGCATACGTTCGATTAGCCCAAGACGCGATTCATCGATGGCTGCAGCGAGACCCTGTTGTTGCAACCAGCGCCAACTTGCGGGCGAAAGCGCAAAAATACGCGGATCAAAACCCGGCGCTTTACGGGTTGAAACAGGGTCTGGCCCGATCAACGCGCAACGATAACCAAGCCTAGCAAGGCCTTGGGCGGTCAGCAGACCGGCCACTGATGCACCGACAACTGCAACGTCGAGCTCAAGTTCAGCATCAGCGCCTGCCAAAGAGGGGGCCGACGCTCTAGCTGCCGAAAATGGCATGTCAGGAAGCGGCAATGGCGAAGAAGTTGGACTTGGGAAAGCTTGCATGAGCACGGGATTCGCTTTGAAATTATAGAAGGGCCGCTATGCTTGCAAAGTTAAGCACCTTTAAGCATGAGGCCCTCTTTAAGCGTGGCCTGGAGAACTAGCGGATGATCAACAAAATACTCGCTTCTGCCGAAGAAGCCTTAGCCGATGTACACGACGGCGCAACTATTTTGATCGGTGGTTTTGGTAGCGCCGGACTACCCACCCATCTCACCGATGCGCTCATTGCAAAAGGCGCTCGCGATTTGACGGTTGTTAACAATAACGCAGGTAACGGCGAGCATGGGCTAGCCGCGCTCATGAAAGCCGGATGCGTGCGTAAGCTGATTTGCTCCTTTCCGCGCCAGGTCGATTCGTGGGTGTTCGACGACCTATGGCGTGCGGGGAAGATTGAACTGGAGCTCGTTCCTCAAGGCAACCTAGCGGAGCGAATCAGGGCTGCCGGCGCAGGTATTGGCGCTTTTTATACCGCTACCGGTTTTGGTACGGAGCTGGCCAAGGGGAAAGAGACCCGGCAAATCAATGGTCGTGGTTATGTGCTCGAGTATCCGATTCACGCCGACTTCGCACTCGTCGCTGCCGAAACCGGCGATCGCTGGGGGAACCTCACCTATCGAAAAACCGCGAGAAACTTTGGACCCATTATGTGCATGGCAGCCAAAACAGCCATTGCGCAGGTTCATCGGATCGTCGAACTCGGTGCGATCGACCCTGAGCAAGTGATCACCCCTGGTATTTTTGTCAAGCGGGTCGTGCAAGTGGAGCGGGTGCGCTATGACCCGACACCAGCAAAGCGTGGAGAAGAAAAGCAATGAACCGTTACAGTCGCGATCAAATGGCGCAACATGTTGCGCGTGATATTCCCGAAGGTGCTTATGTGAACCTCGGTATTGGGATGCCGACGCTGGTCGCAAACCATATTCCGAAGGACAGAGAAATCGTTCTACAAAGTGAGAATGGACTCTTAGGTATGGGGCCAGCTCCTCAAGCAGGCGATGAGGACTACGACTTAATCAATGCCGGCAAGCAGCCTGTCACCTTAATGCCAGGGGCTTCGTTTTTTCACCATGCCGATTCATTCGCCATGATGCGCGGTGGTCATTTGGATATTTGTGTGCTCGGGGCCTTTCAAGTTGCTGTCAACGGTGACCTCGCAAACTGGCACACCGGCGACGCAGATGCGATCCCCGCTGTTGGCGGCGCCATGGATCTAGCCAGTGGCGCAAAACAGGTCTTTGTGATGATGGAACATCTCACCAAGAAGGGCGAGAGCAAGATCGTTACACGTTGCAGCTACCCGCTCACCGGATTAGCCTGTGCATCGCGGGTGTACACCGACCTTGCGACAATCCACATCACGCCACAAGGCCTACTTGTGGATGATCTAGTCGAGGGCTTGAGTCTGGAGGCGCTTATAAAGCTCTCGGGAATAAGCATGCAGGCTCGGCTGACTTAATGAAGCGCCGATCTTCTAAACCCTAAGGCCATCCTAACCGTAAGTCCTTGTAAGGTCGCAGGAGGGCCTTACTCGTGGACAACGCCCTAGCGCTGGCATTTCGCATTCAAACCGCTGTCGGAGCTCTTCACGCCGCACCGTCGGTGCAAGCTCGGCCGAGACCACAGTTCATACCAAAAAAATCCTCTGCGCCGGTGAAGCCTGGCGAGTTTGCCGCAACACTTGAACAAATTAGGCAAACGCGCAGCGGTTAGCGATTCGCGTTTAGTCGAGGCCAACATCCTGCACAAAAGTCTCATTGAATTTTTATGCCTTGGGCTCGCCGAGATGATCAGGATTTCGCTATCAGCCAGTCTATGAATGCTGCCCCTGGAAACAAAAAAGCTGTTTATTGGGAGCGCGTCCGCTACGACGGATCCGCTCAGTCATCGATGTATGTCGTGGTCAACCAAGGACGGCTCATCATGGCGACAACATCCCTTAACCTGGCACGCCAAACCTTTGCAAAAGTTAGACAGGGGCTAGTCATCCAGGGATTAGTCGGTGAACACGTCGAATCCTCGGCAAATGTTGCAGGATCCAACACCGCGGGCGCCGAGGGAAAAGCGGTAAATCAGGAATTG
Organism: Burkholderiaceae bacterium; assembly: GCA_900299025.1. Lineage (GTDB taxonomy): Bacteria > Pseudomonadota > Gammaproteobacteria > Burkholderiales > Burkholderiaceae_E > UBA3064. The sequence continues at coordinate 2,713 of OMIE01000080.1, read as the reverse complement.
ACCAGCGATCAAAGCGCAGCTTGAACTTTGGTTTGCCCCCAAGAACCTAAATCGCCGCGCTTGGGCGTTTATATGTCGTAGCAAATTCTTGAGCTGAGGGAATGTACTCAGACACTTGTGTTATATTAATAATAACGGCTGGTTCCGCTTTGGGTAATTTCGCAGACATCGCGGTCGATAGCTGCCCGATTCGATGTCCGTCAACACTGAATTGGCGGTTATCCGGCAATTTAAGCTGGGCAGGTGCCAGTGCGGCGGCGTAGTGTGCGAGTCCATCCATGATGCCTTCAACTCTCTATGAACAAGGTAAATTCTGTTGAGCGACTTAGGGGCAGTTCCTGAGCGCGACTCTTACCCAAGTTACGTAGGAGAACGGCTATTCCCGCATCGATGTTTACGCCACCGGGGCACCTTTGGTTCACTTACATGGCCTCGGGAAACCGTTGCAGCAGACGTTCGATAACTTGTTCCGCAATGCGATCCTGATCCCTCGCAGGGTTGAAATTGTTTCGCTGCTCAAAGTATCCGATAGCTCCTAGCCAGTAGAATTCAATGATCGGATAAATTAAGTCGAAATCTGGGTCGCGATTCCAAGCCATAAGAACGGCAGCATGGGCACGCCCCCGTTGGTGAGGCTGCCTGGCAAGCTTCACTAAAAACCGAAGGACTTGGGCCTGAGCATCGCTAACCGGAGGATCGGACAAACGATCAAGATGCAAAAAGCTCGTTGGTTGAGGCTTTTCCATATAAAAAGGGGTCGACTTTGGGAGTAAGAAACGGCAGCATAACTGCTCGACACTCGTTACATCGTGAAAACTTAGTTGTCAGGGAGTTGACATGCTGATTGCAGCGACCGCCGTACTCTTTGCGCTGATTATTGCCGCGGTCTTATGGCGTACAGGCGCTACCGAAATCCCTAAGGAGATGCGGACATCGTTCTCACCTCAGGACCTCGAAGTTCTGCAGGAAGATCTAAATTTTAGAAAGTTGGTAGGGCAGATAGTTGTTATAAGCATCGCTTTTTTACTCATCTTTTGGTTAATTTGGTGAACTCGAAGCCCTTTGAGGTTAGGTGACTTGTCCGGAGCTTTCCATCTACACGACTTTGACGAAGGGTTTGCGAGCGCATTCCAAATGCTCTCGAAGCTCCCGGGCATTAAGAAGGGCCGGTATAGTTATATTTGTCATTTCGATGCGGGACATGGCTTGTGGCTTGCCGCCGCACAAAATTTAGGCGTCCAACGTTTACTCGGCATTTCTAACCCGAGCGGCGATGAGCGCCCGCCTTGTGTTGACGCGAATTTGCTCAAGCAAATCGACTTGCACCAAGTCAAAGTTAGCCTTCCACAATCGGCAGATCTGGTGATTTGCATCGACTTTGCCCAAAAACTCCCTGAACAACGAGCCAAGGATTTCGTTTCTGATCTATGTCATTGCGCACCACAGGTCTTGTTTTGTGCGCCCATGCCTCATGCTCCATCAAACGACGATGAAAATCTTCAGTGGCCTTCTTACTGGGCCAGACACTTCGCGGCCAATGGCTACTATCCCGACCTGGCCTATCGATTTCGGATTTGGCCAGATCGGCTCATAACCCCGCTCTTACGACAGAACAGTCTTCTTTACGTAAGACGCTCAGCAAATTACAAACCGACTTATCCGCCCGAGGCCTTGGATGTGATTCACCCAGCGCAGTACCAAGCACTGACCCAAAGGCAGGCATGGTTTGCCCGCCAACTTACGCGCTCAACGCTCAAACGATTGTTTGGTGAATCGATCGACCCCAAAGCCTGATTGATTGGCATTTGCTATACTCCACGGTTCGGTCGGCCTGGTAGCTCAGTCGGTAGAGCAGAGGACTGAAAATCCTTGTGTCGGTGGTTCGATTCCGCCCCAGGCCACCACAACTACAGTGCTTCCAGCCCGAAAGTGTGCTACGAAAAACCGTAGCACAGTCGTTGCACAGTTTTGACAACGACGCTATGCTAAAAGCTGTGTTTTTTTAGAACATAGCCTGACATGCCTAGTAAGCACCTCAAACTCGTTCCAAAAGCAGCTGTAGAGGCAGGCATTGTGCACCTACGCGACGGGGCTGTGGTGCTGTACAAACGAGGTGCAAGCAAGCGTTGGCAAGCTCGCTACAAACTAGACGACGCCAAGTGGCATCGCATATCAACCAAACAAGTCAATGTGCAGTACGCAGGCGAAGTGGCTTGCGATGCCTACGATAGGGCAAGGTTTCTACGCGAAGCCAATGTGCCTGTCACCACTCGCAGGTTTGACGGGAGCCTGTATTAAGGTCGAGTTTTCGCGAAAAGCCAAGTCATGGCGCTGTCGGAAAAGTGCTGTGGCTGTGATGCGCGGCGCAGACCTCTTGAGCAGCAAGGCGATCGTCACAGGCGGGCTTGACCGAAAATAACATATTTGTTAACATGCGGGCGATGGAATACGAGATCCGCTACTACAGCGAAGTCGTTCAGGATGAGATCTTCGACCTGCCTGACACGCTGGCTGCGCGCTATGTGGTGCTGACTCGGCGTATGGTGGCGCTGGGCCCCAATCTGGGCGAGCCGCACACCAAGGCCATGAAGAACGGCTTGTTCGAACTTCGGCTCAAAGGTGCGGAAGGCATTGCTCGGGTGTTTTACTGCACGCAGGTTGGTCGAAGGATCGTGATGTTGCACAGTTTGGTGACTGTCTCTTATACACATCT
>OMIE01000079.1 GCA_900299025.1 Burkholderiaceae bacterium | reverse complement strand
TCCGCAACATGGTTTTGGTCTTCTCTCAACATGTGCATTTGGTCGGCTTAGTCCGACCATTTTTTTGCCCCGCTTTGCGAAGCAATATGGCTCAGATCTTACTTTGACCAATAAATAGCGCAACGCCCTGTGATGCTCCACTCGGCATGCAGCCTAAGCATGGTCGCAGCTAATCAGTACCCCATGGATGACTACAAATCTTTCAGCGATGCTTGGATATGTGCTCTCACGAGGTCTGCATCCCCGAGTTCATTGGCGTTGAGCAAGACAAGCTTCACCAGAAACAAGGTTTGCTTATTGGGCTCAAGCGAGTCGATCGATTGAGCCAGTTCGTCATAAATAAGTTCTAGATCAGGAATCGATAGCTTGCCAGACATTGAGCCTCCACGACTTGAATTTATGGCTTGGAGCCTTGTTTGCTCAGGACATCAGCAGCGACGGTCTGCGAATTTGATCGAGCGCGGTTTGCAAGCGAACCGCATCAAGTGCGATCCAGCGCGCAGCCACGTGTTGATCAGGACGAAACAAGTAGGCAGCGCCCTTTGTCCTTAAGCCGTATCGCTCTCGCAAGCTAGCATCATCATCGCTCAATACCCTATCACTATCGAGCAATAAACTCGACGCGGTAATCTCCTTATTGCTTGGATGAAGAAGCAATAGTTTCAGCGGTGGTCCATGCTCCCGCCAACTTTGCACAACCCGAACAATAGCGTCGAGCTCAGCAGGCGCAACATCAAGCAGCAGGCAAAATCCGCCTTGAAGATAATCAACGAGAAATGATTCGGCGGATAGTCGCACGTCGATCAATGACTCACCCTGAGCAGGCCCTTGCTCAAACAGCGCATCGTCATCCCCCGACACGTGAAAAGATGATCTTCGATAACGATGCGATCTTGAGGTTCGCCAATGAAAGAGCGGACCCACAAAGCGATGGCTGAGCGATAAGGAAAGCACTGCGTTTCGCAAGAGCCGAAATCCTTCACTTGGCGGTGCCATGAAGCGCGTACTTTTGGCGCTCTCGGCCATGATCTCGGCGACTGCCTCAAGGCGCTCTTGGCTGTAATTGTCGAGCACTGACTCGTCACACCAGCCCTTTGCGACCATGGCCAAATGCCAGCCAAGGGACTGCGCATCTTGAAAGGCTGTATTTGCACCTCGCACGCCGAAAATAGGTAGCAAATGCGCTGCATCACCCGCAAAAAGTACGCGACCCCTTCGATAGCTCGGCAGGCTCATCGTTCGGGCCGAGTAAACCGAAGACCAGTCAAGCTCCCATGGCAAATCGGGAAATCCGAGCATGGAAAGCGTTGCCTTGATGCTTTGCCTCAGCGCATCGACAGACAAGGCCTCAGCAGCTGTTTCGCCTGCCGACAACTGATAGTCAATGCGCCAAATTCCCCGAGGCTGCCGATGCACAAGCACCGTATTGCCTGGGTTCCACGACGGATCAAAATAGGCTAATCGCTCAGTGGGAAGTGGTAGGTCTACCCTAATATCGACAATCACAAAGTTTGCCTCAAAGGCTGCACCTTCGAGCCGCAGGCCTAATGCTGAACGAATGAATGAGCGCCCACCATCGGCTGCGACAAGCCAGTCACAACGAAGATCGTAGTCCGCTTTCGTCGTGTTGATCTTTAGATCAACGAAGCGCTCGTCGTGCTCCATGCTTTGCAAACGATTCGCAAAGCGAATATCAATCAGGGGATTTGCTAAACATGCCTCAAGCAGATACTGCTCTAAGAATTGCTGCTGAAGATTGCTCATCGGAAAAAACCGCTGATCGTCATCGTGGGGCGCTTGCAGGCGATAAACCGGCTGACCTCGATAAAACGAGGTTCCAAAGCGCCAGGGCAATGCCGCTTGACTAACCCGATCAGCAACGCCAATGTCGTGCAAAATTTCCATGCTTCGTCGCGTGTAAACAATGGCACGGCTACCTTCGGTCACCTGTTGTTCGGCATTCAACACGGTTGAGGCAACGCCAAGCTGCGCAAGCTTGAGTGCAGTCAAAAGGCCACTTGGTCCAGCTCCTACGATCACAATCCCGAGGCGATCCTCGAAATGATCGTGAGGCGGCACCCACGAAGGATAGATTTTATAATCGTAATATATTGAAGATCTTCGTGTTTTAGTCACTGATGACAATTCCAGAGCCTTGTATGGGGTTCAAGGTTTCAATGGCCATCACGCTTTCGCATGCGGATCAATGCAACCAAGGGTAAAACAACAAGCGAGGTGGCCACAAAAAACACAAAGGCATCGAGATAGCCGATCATCATTGCCTGTCGATTTAGCTCGCGTGACAACGCTGCCAGTCCGCTCAACTCCGAGTAACTCCAAGGCCAGGGCAAAGCTTCGTACTGCAAAGGGGTCACACGTTCGACGAGCTCAGCGTAACTGAGCCGTGCCATACGCACCGATACGGTTACGGTGAGCGAAATATGGACTGCCGATCCAAAATTTCGAATCATATGGTAGACCGAGGATGCATCAGGTACAAGTTTTGGATCAAGTGTTGAGAAAGTCACCATGGTGATTGGCACCCAGAGCAAACCAACGCCAAAGCCTTGAACGACCATTGGCGTGAAGACCGCCCAAACCGTTGGATTCATATCCAGGTGGGCTAACTCCCACCCAGCCCATGCCTGCAAGGCAAAGCCGATAAGAATCATCGCTCGCGGCTCGATGCGACTGCCAATAATCATGAAGGTAAACGCAGCAAGCGTTCCCAGGCCGCGACAGCCGATGATGTAGCCAACCACCGAGTCTGGGTAACCACCAATGTTTTGAAGAATGGGTGGTAGCAGCGTCATCGGTGTAAAGTTGAGCATGCCAAAAACAAAAACCATCACTAGGCCGATCACAAAGTTTCGATCCGCAAATAGCTTTAAATCGAGAAAAGGCTTCTTGCTGGTGAGACTATGAGCAATAAAAAAGTAGAGCGAAATCACCGATAAACTTGCCCAGATCAAGATCTCGTGAGCATCAAACCAGTCAGCGCGTTCTCCACGGTCAAGCATCAATTGAGCCGCAGCAACAGCGAGGGCAAGACTTAAAAATCCCATCCACTCCAGCCTGATTTGGCTGGGTAAGCCACGATCGCGAATCACCGAAAACGTTCCCAGTAATGCGACCAGCGTGAAAGGCAGAATCATGTAAAAAACCCAGCGCCAGTTATAAGTTTCAGCCAACCAGCCCCCTAGCGTCGGCCCAAGAATCGGCCCAAACACCGATCCCATACCGTAGATGGCAAGCACTGCACCATGGCGCTCTTTTCGATACGTATCGAGCACAATCGCTTGCGAAGCAGGAACAAGCGGTGCGCCCACCGCTCCTTGCACCGTGCGCCAAAACACCAAAGCCTCAAGCGATCCCGACATACCACAACCGAGCGAGGCAATGCCGAAAGCAACAACACAGACATTCATCAGACGTCGACGACCAAATCGAGCGACGAGCCAACCAGCCATTGGTGTGACAACGGCTGTGGCAACAAGATTGGAGGTAACAACCCAGGCAATCTGGTCGGGCGTTGCAGATAGCGCACCCTGCATCGCAGGCAGGGAGACATTGGCAATCGTAACCGTCATTGCATAGAGCACGGTTACGAGCGTGCAGGTTGCAAGAATCAGCGCACGTTCAATCACCGCCGCAGCATCATCGCGATCCGATAATGCTAAGGCAGTTGAGGCATGAGCAGCCTGCATGAAACTCGCTACTAGGGTTTGAACCAACTTAGAACATCAGGCATACCGCGAGCTTTTCCGGTATCGATGCGCACAGTCACCGTCATCCCAGCACGCAATGCCGTCGACTCTTGCAGAGGGTCAATCTCCAAGATTATCGGAACACGTTGCACTACCTTGACCCAATTGCCTGTCGCATTTTGCGGCGGGAGCACGGCAAATTGTGCACCTGTTGCAGGAGCAATGGCGAGCACTTTGGCAGGCCACTGTCGATCAGGAAAAGCGTCTGCAACTAAACTAGCTGGCTGCCCTATCCTCACCTTTTCAAGTTGCGTTTCTTTGAAGTTTGCTTCAATCCAGGGTTTGTCAGGCTGAATAAGGCTGAATAAGGCTGCACCACGGTTGATATTTTCGCCTCGACGCAGACGCAAATTACTTATGGTGCCGTCTTGAGACGCTCTAATTTCTGTACGATCCAAAGCGAGCTTTGCCTCATCAAGTGCTGCCATGGCCTCCAAAATCTTTGGATGGCGCTCAGTGGCAAGTAGCACATGACCACCCAGGGCTACGAGTACACGCGATGCACGCTCTTCAATCGCACTAAGCCGCGCTTTTGCCGCATCGCGCTGATGTAGTGCTTCGTCATACGCGTCTGCTCGAATCATCCCTACCTCGCGTAAGCGACGGGAACGCTCAAGTTGTAGATTTAAAAACTGTATTCTTTCTTGCGCTTCGCTCGCTTCGGCCTTTGCGACGCGATACTCAGCCCGCAATGTATCAAGTTCATTCCGTACTAATTCAAGCTGGGCATTGGCTTTGGCAAATGCGATTTGAAACGGTGCGCGATCAAGTACAAAAAGTAGATCACCTTGACGAACTTGTTGCTGATCCTTAACCAACACCTTCTCAACACGACCACCCATCTCGGCACTCACCGACACGATATGCGCTTTGACGTAGGCATTATCCGTCTCGATGTAACGTCCACCTTTAGCGTACTGGTCAAGCGCGAGCCAGCTTAACGAAAGCGGTACGATCAAAAGTAAAAAGAAACGCAAGACTTTGCGTGACATGACAGCTTCAGTCATTAGATCGATCCGATTTTTTAGTCTTTTGGCGAACAGTTCCCAGCCGCGAAAGATTAGCTTTGATAGCAGTGAGCGTATCGACGAACTGCTCACGCTCACTCGCACTTAAACCTGCCAGGGCATCCCTGCGAAGCCCTGCGGCGACTTCCCGCATGCTGCGCATCGCAGGCTCCGCATCAGCCGTGAGAAACACACGCCAAACACGACGATCGCGCTCATCGGATTCGCGGCGAACCCAGCCCTTTGCTTCAAGACGATCGATCAAGCGCCCGAGTGTGGGCTTTTCAACCTCAAGCATCTCTGCTAGTTCGGTTTGCGAAACGCCGTTGCTGCGGAACAAATGCGTAAGCACCCACCACTGCGCGCGCGTCAGACCCAAGTCCTTAACCCTGCGGTCGTAGACCAGTCGCATCAAGCGCGCAACGTCATTGAGCAAGAAACCAAAGTTTCTGGAAAGATCTTCCTGGAACATGCCAGGATATTAGTTGCCTAGCTTACGATAAGCAAGGCAATTGATTACGCCTCATCCTAGCGTTCCTGAACGTTCCCCAGCATGCACCTGCCCCAGCATGCACCTGCCTCAGCCCGCACCACCCCCCTGTCTTGCCGCCCGCATCTGTGATTCGCCGGGAAGCCAGAGTACGATGAATGCACTAATTGCCGCGATAAACGACATTGCAACCAACAATTGCGTAAAGCCCGAGGATTTCACAAAGGGCCCCAGCATATAGACGGCGAGCGAACTGATGCCAAAGGAGATCGCAATCCGAATACCGCTGACCCTCGATCGCATGGAATCGTCGATATAGCGAACAACCATCGCGTCGCTAAAAGGTATGGCACCAAAAACGCTAATCATGTAGGCCACGGCAAGCACATACCAAATCCATCCGGTGCTTTGGGCAGCAAGCGCAAAGAGCCCAATTTGAGATGCAACAATCCCGAAAAAGAGTGGCTTGACTGGAAATCGATCAATCAATCGCCCCACGATCACCTGAGCGATCGATGCGATGGCATAAACCAACGCCATGAGCATGCCAATGCTGGCAGGATCGCTCACAATCCCGTCGAGCCTTTCAGTGAGCATTTGGGTGTTGCCATTCGTGGTGAAATTGAAAAGCAAACTACCCGTGGTGCCACTGGCAACCATCACGATAAAAGTTCGCACGGCCAAGTGTTTGGGGAGCTGAATATGGGTCAATTTTTTTGTCGCCGGCGGACCCAACTCTAAGGGCGCGGTTTTGGAAAACAACAAACCCGCTGCAATTGACACAACCCCAGGGACAATAAAGGCCATGCGCCAACCGAAGTACTTGACCAGCAATCCGGTCGACAAGGCCGCAAAAGCGATGCCCAGGTTACCGGCAAGACCATTGATACCGATCGTGATCCCCGGACGCTTGGACTGCTGAACCAACATCGGGATGCCAACCGGATGATAAATCGCAGAGAACAGTCCAAGTACCGTTAATGCCGCCGCTATCTGCCAAGGCGATTGGGTGAACGCTACAGCAATTGATGCCAACCCGATGCCGTAAAAAAACACCAGCATCATTTTGCGTCTTCCCCAGAGGTCGCCAAGTCTTCCCGCCGGCACAGAACCCACGCCAAACATGAAAAACGCACCCACGGTATAGGGCATTAAATCTTCCCAACGCTCCACACCAAAATCGACTGCGATGGCGCTCACAGCGGTTGCAAAAATCAACAGAAACAAATGATCTAGTGCGTGACCCAGATTCAATAACAAAGCAGGAATACGTGGCACAACGATTCTCCAAGAAAGCACTTAAGGCTTGCTTGGATCATCAGGCAATTTCAGGCGCTAGCCAAGTACTAAGTTGTAAAGGCGTTTCAATCAGCCCATCGGCCCCCCACGCAGAAGGGGGAAGTTCGTCACCACAATAACCATAGGCAGCCGCCACAGTCTTCATGCCAGCCGCCCGCCCTGCCTCGATGTCGCGTAAATCGTCGCCCACATAAACACAACGACGCGGATCAGCCCCTGCCACACCACAAGCATAAAAGAGGTTTGCGGGGTTAGGTTTGGGTAAAGGTGTGGTGTCGCCACCAACGATTGCAGTACAGCGCGACGTCAGATTCAAGGCATCAATAATATATCTAACGTAACGTTCAAATTTATTGCTCACCACACCCCACATCAAACCGTTCGATTCGATGTGCTCGAGCACTCGCTCCATGCCCGGGAAAAGTCGGGTGTGAACCACCATGGCTGCTTCATAGCGTGATAAAAATTCATCGCGTAGTCCATCAAAGCTTTCGTCGCCTTTTTTCACACCAAAACCACGCAAGATCAAGCCTCGCGCGCCCATCGAAGTGTAGGGCCTAAGTGCCTCGTCTGACAGCGGAGAAAGACCCCGATCCTTGCGCATATCGTGTATGGGCACTGCAAGATCAGGCGCACTGTCAACCAGCGTACCGTCGAGATCAAACCAAATGGCTTGAAGTTTGGCGTTTGCGCTTCGCATGACTCAATGCTTTTGAAAGGCCATGAGGTAGTTCACGCTTAAATCACCGTCGACGAGCTTATAGGTTTTAAATAGCGGGTTATAGGTCATGCCTTTACTTTGTCGCCACTGTAAGCCTGCGTCACGAGCGGCTCGTTGAAGTTCCGAAGGCTTGATCAGTTTTTCATAATCATGTGTGCCTCTAGGTAACAAATTTAAAACATATTCGGCACCAACGATGGCAAACAAAGAAGCCTTTGGATGTCGATTAATCGTTGAAAAGAAAACCCAAGCGCCCGGCTTAGCAAGCCCCGCACATGCTGCGACGGTCGCCGCAGGATCCGGTACATGTTCGAGCATCTCGAGGCAGGTCACCACATCGTAGGCAGCAGGTTCTGCCTCGAGCATCGCTTCGGCGGATGACTCGACATACCGGAGCCTCGCGCCCGTTTCAAGCGCATGTAATCGCGCAACCTGAAGCGGCTTGCCTGCTAAATCAATACCGGTGACATCCGCACCAAGTGCTGCCATTGATTCTGACAGAATGCCGCCACCGCATCCCACATCGAGTACACGTCGGCCCTTAAGTGCCACAAGACCATCGATCCAATCGCGCCGCAATGGATTGATGTCATGCAAAGGCTTGAACTTCCCCGATTTATCCCACCATTGACTCGCTAGTTGCTGAAACTTAGCAAGCTCAGATGGGTCTGCATTGATTGTTTTCGTATCCAATCCGATTCACCTCGGCCTTATGACGCCATGATTTGCCGCAGGATAACGAAAGCGGACCCCAGGCCGGCATGTTCTCGAGATTAACGAGAGCCGGTCCTGACGACAAGAAAAAGCCCCGCCTAAGACGGGGCTATCACACAAGCGCTTAGAAAGTCGTTTTGTTTGCTTAACGTCTCGGACGTGTACCAACAACCTCGACCTCAACCCGGCGATTCTTTGAACGCCCCTCAGCGGTCTTGTTCGTGGCGATCGGATCGGTCTCACCTTTGCTCTCGGTGTAGACACGGTTGGCATCAACACCCTTGCTAACCAGGTAAGCCTTGACCGCAGCAGCGCGGCGTGCACCGAGTTTTTGGTTGTATTGGTTGGATCCAACCGAATCGGTATGGCCTACTGCGATCACTACTTCAAGCGTCATCATCTTGATTTTGCCGACCAAGTCATCAAGCATGGCCTTACCTGCAGGCTTAAGCACCGACTTATCGAAGTCAAAGAAGGTGTCAGCGGCATAGGTAACCTTTTCGCTGGTCGGCGCAGGAGCGGGTGCGGGAGCTGGTGGAGGCGGTGGTGCCGGTGCTGGAGCAGGCGCAGCCCTGGGAGCAGGGGCAGGTTCCGGTGGAGGCGGTGGTGCTGGCGCTGGGGCAGGCTTTGGAACAAGATCAGGATCACAGGCCATGGTCGCCATTGCTGGCGTCCAATGCCCAGCACGCCAGCACTCGCCAGAGGCGTTGCGGACATTTTGACCATCGGAACTAATTGCATAGCCATTGTTGGCTTGCGCAAGAGCAAACCCTGGCGCTGCAAGTGCAGCCGCTAAGGCAGTGATCGAAATAATCTTCTTCATGAGTCCCTCACTTTTTGATCAGACACCGTGGTGCACCGACCATCGAATTAATCGCGTTGACTTCTTCATCGCCCTACTTTACACAACAGTTTGACGATTCAGTCTGTTTAATTGACTTACAACTTGATTTTGCCACAGCGGCAACCTGCTTCGGAGTCGATCACGGAGCTCATGAAGAGCGATCGACACGGGCTGTCTCATTCTGACAACAGGCTCGCCTCTAATCCAAACATCGCTGACCTGCTCTCTGCCGCACACGTAAACAAGATGCGACAAGGGGTCCATGCATGGTGAGCAGGCCAGCCCAGCCATATCAATGGCCACCAGGTCGGCTTCTTTGCCGAGCTCGATCGATCCGATGCGTTCTTGCAAGCCGAGTGCAGTGGCCCCGCCAAGCGTGAGCGCATGGAGGACCTGAGGCGCTGCAAACGCGCTAGCGTCGCCAGCCACCGCTTTGGCAAGCCTTGCCGCGGTTGCGGCTTCCGCCAGCAAATCGAGGCGATTATTGCTTGCTGCACCATCGGTGCCAAGGCCGACATTAATGCCCGACTCTAAGAAGGCGGCTACAGGTGCAAAACCACTTGCGAGCTTTAGATTCGAATGCGGACAGTGCGCCACATGGGCAGCAGCGGCCGCCATCATGGCGATATCGGTCTCGTTAAGGTGAACAGCGTGAACGGCGATCAAATCCGGGCCAAGCAAGCCCAACTTGGCCAAACGTTGCAGCGGTCGCAAGCCATGGACGCGTAGCGATTCCTCCACCTCGAAGGCGGTCTCTTGTAAGTGGATGTGTACAGGCAAAGCCAACTCGGCCGATAAAACAGCGACTTGCTGAAGTGCAAGATCCGAGACGGTGTAGGGAGCGTGAGGCGCTAAGCAAAAACTGACCCCAGGGTCGTCAAGCCAACGATCACGCAGCGCCATGCCCTTGCGTAAGTAGTCATCAGCATCATTGGCATAGGCCGAGGGAAAGTCAATCACAAGAAGGCCAGCACATACCCTCATGCCAGCTGCCCTCATCGCCGAAATCGCTTGTTCGGGGAAAAAATACATGTCATTGACGGTTGTGATGCCCCCTTGAAGCATCTCAATGGCTGCCAAGAGGCTCCCGTCGTACACAAATGACTCGGAAACCAGCTCTCGTTCGAGTGGCCAGATTCTGTGTTGCAACCAGGTATGAAGTGGAAGATCGTCTCCAACACCACGCAGCAGTGCCATGGCGGCATGTGTATGCAAATTCACAAGTCCAGGGATGAGCAAATGATCAGCTAGCTCGACACGCTCAGCATCGGGATATCGCCAGCGGATTTCATCTTGTGCTGCAATCTCGCTGATCAATCCATCGCGCACTAAAACCCCTTGTGATTCGAGCAAGGGTTCACCCGGCACAGCAGTAGCAATCCAGCGGGGCAGCAGCAAGGTAGGGGTCTTCGTTTGCTTGATCAAAGTGATTCCCAAAAGAAGCGCTAATCCTAACTGGTAAACTCCTTGGTTTATGTCTGATCGCCTCCGATCAGTCGCTTTCGGCCTGTCCATGGAACTATTCGCCAAAGAAACCCTGCCCATCAGTCTTGAAGAGGAGATGCGGCGCTCCTACCTCGACTACGCCATGAGCGTGATCGTTGGGCGCGCGTTGCCCGACGTTCGGGATGGCCTTAAACCTGTTCATCGCCGTGTGCTGTTTGCGATGTATGAGGCCAATAACGTCTGGAACCGGCCCTATGTGAAGTGCGCAAGGATTGTTGGCGATGTCATGGGTAAATACCACCCACACGGTGACTCGGCAATCTACGACACGCTTGTGAGGATGGCGCAGGACTTCTCCTTGCGCTACACCTTAATCGATGGACAGGGCAACTTTGGTTCAATCGATGGTGATAACGCGGCCGCCATGCGTTATACCGAGTGCCGGCTTGATCGGATCGCTGGCCTGCTGCTCGAAGATATCGACAAAGAAACCGTCGATTTTCAAGCTAATTACGATGGCAAAGAGGAAGAACCTTGCGTACTGCCTGCAAGGATTCCCAATCTGCTCATCAACGGTTCATCGGGTATTGCCGTGGGCATGGCGACGAACATTCCGCCCCACAATCTTTCCGAAGTAACCGCTGCTTGCCTGCATCTGCTTGACCATCCTGAAGCGAGCATCGAGCAGTTAATGGAGTTCGTGCCAGCGCCCGATTTCCCGACTGCAGGTATTATCTATGGGCTCTCGGGGGTTCGAGAAGGCTATCGAACCGGTCGCGGCCGGGTTGTCATGCGTGCACGGACCCATTTTGAGGATATTGATAAAGGACAACGGCAAGCGATCATCGTCGATGAATTGCCCTATCAGGTCAATAAGCGGGTTTTGCTTGAGAAGATCGCCGAACTTGTCAATGACAAGCGTCTTGAAGGCATTTCCGACATAAGGGACGAATCCGATAAATCGGGTATGCGGGTGGTGATCGAACTCAAGCGAAACGAGCACCCCGAAGTCGTCCTAAATAATCTCTACAAAAACACCCAGCTGCAAGATAGCTTCGGCATTAATATGGTTGCGCTGGTTGACGGACAGCCTAGACTGCTTAATCTCAAGCAAATGCTTGAGGCTTTCTTAAGCCACCGGCGCGAGGTCATCACACGTCGTACCGTCTACGAATTACGTAAGGCACGCGAACGCGGCCATGTGCTTGAAGGCCTCGCTGTCGCATTGGCCAACGTCGATGAAATGATCGAAACGATCAAGACTTCTCCCACACCACCGGTTGCCAAAGAGCGCCTGCTTGGCCGTACCTGGGACGCAGGCATTGCGCTTGAGATGGTCCAACGAGCAGGCGGACAGCGTGACGCGGTCCGACCTGAAGGTCTACTTCCGGAACTCGGCCTTCAAGAGCAAATCGACGGCAAAGCCCAATACCGGCTCTCCGAAGTTCAGGCCCAGGAAATCTTGCAAATGCGTTTGCAACGACTCACCGGCCTTGAACAAGAGAAAATTGTCGACGAATACCGTGAAGTGATCGATGAGATCATTGATTATTTAGATATCCTCGCCAAGCGAGAACGGATCACAGCGCTGATTGCAAGCGAGATGCGTGAGGCTGCTCAAGCCTTCAGTTCACCTGAAAAAGATCCCCGACGCTCGACGATTGAACACGATGCGATTGATCTGGAAACTGAAGATTTGATTCAACCGCAAGACATGGTCGTGACGCTCTCGCACAGCGGCTACATCAAGAGCCAGCCCTTATCCGAGTATCGGGCCCAGCGTCGTGGCGGCAGGGGCAAACAAGCAGCTGGCACCAAAGAAGATGACTGGATCGATCAATTATTTATTGCAAACACCCATGACATGATTCTTTGCTTCTCGAATCGCGGTCGGGTCTACTGGCTTAAAGTTTGGGAAGTACCTCAGGGCTCACGCAACGCACGCGGGCGCCCGATTATCAACATGTTCCCCCTCACCGAGGGCGAAAAAATCACGGTTGTACTTGCTGTTAAACATTTTGATGACGATCATTTCGTCTTCATGGCCACTGCGCTTGGAACCGTCAAAAAGACACCTCTAACCGATTTTTCCAACCCCCGAAAGGCCGGCATCATTGCGGTCGATCTGGACGACGGAGATTTTCTCATCGGTGCGGCTGTCACCGATGGCGCCCATGATGTGATGCTTTTTTCCGATGCGGCAAAGGCCGTGCGCTTCGATGAAAACGACGTCAGACCCATGGGCCGAGCAGCCCGCGGCGTTCGCGGCATGAGTCTGGACGATGGACAACGCGTCATTGCGATGCTGGTTGCTGAATCGGAATCGCAATCGGTGCTCACAGCAACCGAAAATGGCTTTGGCAAACGCACACCCATTAGCGAATACACCCGCCATGGCCGCGGTACCAAAGGCATGATCGCCATACAGACCTCTGAGCGAAACGGCAAAGTGGTCGCGGCTGTGTTAGTCAACCCGGATGACGAGATTATGCTCATCACCACCGGGGGGGTTTTGGTACGTACGCGAGTCGCTGAGGTACGTGAAATGGGTCGGGCCACCCAAGGCGTAACCTTAATCGCTGTCGACGACGGTTCAAAACTTAGTGGCCTGCAACGCGTTGTTGAATCAGACACCGAGACGCTCAGCAGTGGAGACAATCCGAGCGATCTCAGCAGTGGCGACAATCCGAGCGATCCCAGCAGCGACGATCCGAGCGATCCGAGCCGCGAAAATCCGAACGGTCCCACTGAGCCTTAAGCCGCTCGCGATTGTTTGGGCTTTCAGTTTCTTCCGAGGAGCCTTTGTTCGTGACAAGCCATCAAACCTCTCATCGCGTATTTAACTTTTCGCCAGGACCGGCAACGCTTCCAACGGAGGTACTTGAAAAAGCAGCATCAGAAATGCTTAACTGGCGTGGCATGGGCGTGTCGGTGATGGAGGTAAGTCATCGCGGCAAGGAATTCATGGAAGTCGCGGCTAAAGCGAAAGATGATTTCAGGCAACTATTACATATTCCGGATCATTATGAAATCCTATTCATGCAAGGTGGCGCGATAGGAGAAAACAGCATTGTTCCGCTTAATTTAATGCTCCCACAAGGCAAGGCCAATTACTTAATTACCGGTCAATGGTCAGCGCGTTCTGCCAAAGAGGCTGCGCGCTACGGTGAGGTCCAAATCGTAGCGGATGGTGCCGATGCTCAAGGTCGTTATCAGAGCATGCCGCCACGCTCGCATTGGAAGATCGATCACAAAGCGGCCTACCTTCATCTTTGCGTGAACGAAACCATCGATGGCCTGGCCTTTAATGGGTTGGTCGATCGAGGGCATGAAAGCCATCAAGCACCCAAAGACATGCCGGTGGTTGCAGACCTAAGCTCGACAGTTTTGTCCGAACCGATCAACGTATCCGAATTTGGCATTCTGTATGGCGGAGCGCAAAAGAATATTGGGCCTGCCGGATTGACCTTTGTGATTATCCGCAAAGACTTACTAGGTCGAGCGCATCCGCTTTGTCCAAGCGCGTTTAATTATAAGATCGTTGCAGAAAACGATTCCATGTACAACACCCCGCCAACTTACAGCATATATCTTGCGGGACTTGTTTTCGAATGGCTTATTACCAAGGGTGGCGTTGACGCGATTGAAAAGGTCAATGCACAAAAAGCCAAGCTCCTTTATGACACGATAGATTCATCTGATTTCTATTACAACGCGATTGACCCCGCATATCGCTCCAAAATGAATGTGTGTTTTTTTCTACGCGACGAGAACCTGAATGCCCAATTCCTCAAGGAAAGCCATGAGGCAGGATTAGTCGCCTTGAAAGGTCATCGGGTTGTTGGCGGCATGCGTGCTTCTATTTATAACGCCATGCCGCTTGAAGGCGTTCAGGCCTTAGCATCATTCATGAAAAGCTTTGAGCAACGCCATGGCTGAGACACCTTCAACGCTAGCCGGCTTCCGCACTGCCATTGATTCGGTGGACGATCAGTTGCTCGCGCTTATTTGCGAACGTGCCAGGCTCGCAAAAGCAGTCGGGCACCTCAAAGAGGGCTCCAATGCTCCTGTATGGCGTCCCGAGCGAGAAGCGCAAATCATAAAGCGATTGCGGCAAGCAAACGAGGGGCCGTTAGCAGGCGAGCGTATCGAATCGATTTGGCGGGAAATCATCTCTGGCTGTCGGGAGATAGAGCGAAGACTTCGTGTTGCCTTTCTGGGACCATCCGGAACATTTTCAGAGATTGCCTTGCTGAAGCAATTTGGCCATGGGGTCGAGCCGGTTTCGTGCTCGAGCATCGACGAAGTCTTTCGTACCACCGAATCACAACAGGCGGACTTCGGCATTGTTCCGGTTGAAAACTCCTCCGAAGGCGCGGTTAATCGTTCGCTTGATCTAATGCTTCAGTCTGCGCTTGTCATTAGCGCTGAAGTTTCCCTGCCGGTTAAGCACAACTTGCTCAGTCAATCGACCCAGCTCGAGTCGATTGCGAAAGTCTGCGCCCACCCGCAAGCACTTGCGCAATGCGCAGGATGGCTCGATAAGCACTTACCTCACGCGCAACGAGTGCCCGTTTCTTCCAATGCAGAAGGTGCGCGACTGGCCTCGTTATCGCAAGATACGGCAGGCATTGCATCAGAGCTCGCCGCAGAACGTTATACCTTGAATATCACCAGAGGATCGATTCAAGATGATCCACATAATCGAACCCGATTTGCCGTCATTGGTCGCTACGCCTGCGCCGCCTCTGGCATGGATCAAACCTCGCTCATACTCTCGGTGCCCGATAAAGCAGGTGCTGTCCACAGCTTGATCGAGCCGCTCGCTAGACATGGCGTATCGATGAAACGCTTTGAGTCCCGCCCCGCGCGACAGGGCACCTGGGAGTATTATTTCTATATCGACGTCTTAGGTCATCAAAGCGATGCTGCGGTCGCCGCTGCACTCGATGAGTTGAGACAACGCGCAGCCTTTATCAAAATCATTGGCTCGTACCCTCGCGCTAGTGACGAGACCGATTCGCGTTAAAAGGTATAACGTCATGACATCGCACTTGATTCTCGAACAATCCCCTGACTATGTCCGTGCAATTTCACCTTATCGTGCTGGTAAGCCGATTGAAGAACTGGCTCGTGAGTATGGCTTAAACCCTCAGGCTATCGTCAAACTCGCCTCCAACGAAAATCCACTCGGTATGCCGGAATCGGCGCTTGCAGCCATGCAGGCGGCAGCAGCTGACTTGGGCCGTTACCCTGACTCAAACGGCTTCGAACTCAAAGCCGCTTTGGCAAACAAGCACCAAGTACCCGCTGACTGGATCACACTCGGCAATGGTTCCAACGACATACTCGAGATGGCAGCGCGGGCATTCTTGCAACCAGGACTAGGCTCAATTTATGCCCAGCACTCGTTTGCGGTTTATGCGCTAGCAACCCAGGCCATCGGGGCAAAGCATGTGGTTGTACCGGCCAAGAACTTAGGTCATGATCCTGACGCGATGGTCCAAGCCATCAATGACGATACAGGAATTATATTCATCGCGAATCCAAATAACCCAACCGGTACCTTTTTGTCGGCCGCTCAAATCGAGGCCATGCTTCGGCGCATCCCACAAACGGTCGCTGTGGTCCTGGATGAGGCCTACACCGACTATCTGCCGCCTGAGGTGAGGATGGATAGCATTGCTTGGGTTCGAAGCTACCCCAATCTGATTGTTTCGCGCACCCTCAGCAAGGCCTATGGCTTGGCTGGCCTCAGAATAGGCTACGCCATCGCTCAAGAAGCAGTGACCGATTTGCTGAATCGCCTACGGCAACCTTTTAACGTCAATAGCCTTGCCTTGGCGGCGGCAACCGCAGCACTTGCCGACGACGCTTTCCTGGCGAAAAGCTATAGCCTCAATCGAGCCGGTCTCGAGCAATTGCAATCGGCATTCGAAGCCATGAAGCTGCCCTATGTGCCCTCTTATGCCAATTTCGTGCTGGTTAAGGTAGGCGATGCGGCCTCAGTCTATGAAGCATTACTGCGCGATGGTGTCATCGTAAGGCCTGTTGCCAACTACGGTCTTGCTGCATGGCTGCGTGTTTCAGTTGGTTTACCTGAGGAAAACAATGCCTTCATAAATGCGCTTGCCAAAGCACTCCATATCGAACGGCCGCAGGCCAAGGGATAGCGTTAACAATGACCGAGCTTGTGCGGCAAATTGGCATCGTCGGCATCGGCATGATTGGTGCTTCGGTGGCTGCCGCAGTCAAGGCACGAGGGGTGGCAGCGCGCGTTGTGGCTTACTCACCCGGCGAAGACGCGAAAGTCGCCTTGGCTGCCGGTTGGATTGATCGGGTTTGCGAGCAAGCAAGCGACTGTCTTGAAGACTCTGAATTGCTGGTCCTAAGCGCGCCCGTAAGCAGCATCATTGAGTTGATGCCCGCGATTGCCCATACGCTCGATCAACATCTCCGTGCAGGCAAGAAGCTTGCGGCTCTTACGGATACTGGCAGCAGCAAGCAAGGCATTATCGAAGCGGCCAAGGCACTCGGGCCCCATCAATCACGCTTTATAGCCGCACACCCGATCGCCGGCTCCGAGCGGCGCGGCGCTGCAGCAGCCAATCCCGATTTATTTTTAGAGCGAAGCGTATTGCTTTGCCCAAAAGACGATCAGGACGCAGATAGCTTTAAGCTTGTTAGTCGCTTCTGGCAATCGCTGGGTGCACGTACCGCTGTCATTGATCCCAAGCTACATGACGCCGTCTATGCAGAAGTGTCGCATTGGCCCCATGCCGCAGCCTTTGCGCTTTGCCTTGGTATTGCGAATGGACCGCTTGCTGACCATAGCCTGGCCCGCGCGGGCGCAGGGCTTAAAGACACGACGAGGATTGCAGCCAGTAATCCCACGCTTTGGGCAGATATTCTTTTATCCAATAAGGACGCCACCCTCGCTTCGGCACAGCGCCATCGTGACGCACTTGATGATTTGATGCGCTGTATCGAGCAAGAGGACCGACAGCGACTGATCGAATTACTCGCTGCTGCATCACATTGGCGCCAGCAATTACAGGACTTTGCTTAATGGAATCGAACGATCAATCGCTACTCGCCTCAACGTGCACAAGCCCGCTTCGGGGCAGTATCCGAGTCCCAGGCGACAAGTCGATTTCACATCGTGCCATCATGTTGGCGGCGATCGCTAAGGGTCAGACCTCAGTTAGCGGCTTCCTCGAAGGCGCAGATGCGATCTCTACCATGAACGCATGCCGAGCGCTCGGCGTGAGGATCGAAGGGCCAAACAAGGGCCATGTCTTGGTGCATGGACTCGGCAAGCATGGCCTAAGCGCGGCAGACCATGACCTTGACTGCGGGAACGCCGGCACCGCCATGCGGCTGATGATGGGATTACTTGCCGGTCAAAGCTTTTCAAGCACCCTTATCGGTGATGAGTCGCTTTCAAAGCGGCCCATGCGACGGGTGGCTGATCCGCTTGGACTCATGGGCGCACAAATTGTTACCAATGATGGCAAGCCGCCAGTGCGTATCGTGGCGAGCCCGGGCTTAAACGGTATCGACTTTTCGATGCCAATTGCCAGTGCGCAGGTGAAATCAGCACTGCTCCTCGCAGGGCTTTATGCGCAAGGCCACACCCGCATTACCGAACCCGCCCCAACGAGAGACCACACCGAGCGGATGTGGGGTGGCTTTGGCGTCAAGGTTGAGATCGAGGGCGCAAGCCGAAGTTTGAAGGGTGGCCAGACGCTGCATGGCTGCGAGATCGATATTCCTGCCGATATTTCCTCAGCAGCATTTTTTCTAGTCGCTGCATCGATCGTTCCCGGCTCGGACCTGATCCTGGAACATGTCGGCATGAATCTGACCCGAATCGGTGTGGTTGACATCCTGAGGCTTATGGGTGCTGATATCGAAGTGATTAATCCGCGCGTCGTTGGCGGCGAGCCTGTAGCTGATCTGCGCGTCAGGTCAAGCCAGCTCCGGGGCATTGAAGTTCCCACATCAATGGTCCCTTTGGCGATCGATGAATTTCCGGTGTTATTCGTGGCTGCATGCTTCGCACAAGGGCAGACGATTGTTCGCGGCGCAGAAGAGCTAAGGGTGAAGGAGTCTGACCGGATTGCGGCGATGGAAACCGGCTTGCTTGCCTGCGGGGCACAGGTAAGGGCAACCGCAGACGGGATGGTGATTGAGGGCCAGCCTGATGCGAGCTTGAAGGGGTGCACGATTCAATCCCAGGGCGATCACCGGATTGCTATGGCCTTCGCGGTTGCCGGTCAGCGTTCGAGTGGCGTCATCACCATTCTCAACACCAGCAATGTCGCCACCTCGTTTCCTGGATTTGTTGGGCTAGCCAAGGTCTGCGGTATGCAAGTCGAGCAACAAGCTTGATTTTTTGTAGCCGCTTACCAATTACGCATGCTTACCCCGGTTCTAACCATCGATGGGCCCACTGCATCGGGCAAGGGAACACTATCGCGTCAGTTAGCCAAAACGCTCAACTTTCACTATCTTGACTCCGGTGCCCTTTATCGGGTCTTGGCCTTGCATCTTGACCGTCAGGGGCTCAACCCCATGTCCGCTATAAGCGATCGCGACCTTGAACAATTCGCCCGCGAGCTACCTGTTGTTTTCGACGACGATCGCATCTTGCTCCAAGGCGAAGATGTCTCGGGGTTAATTCGCCAGGAGCGTATGGGCAGCCTTGCCTCGGAGTTTGCCGCCAAGCCCGCCATACGCCATGGACTATTGCAAAGACAATGGGCATTTCGTAGGGCGCCAGGTTTGATTGCCGATGGGCGGGATATGGGAACTGTGGTATTTCCCGATGCACCCTTAAAAGTGTTTCTGGTTGCCGATGTGGAGGAGCGCGCGCGCCGAAGGACTAAGCAGTTGATCGAAAAAGGAATTTCTGTTAACTTCGCGGATCTGCTTGCTGATTTAAGGGCTCGAGATGCGCGCGATCAGTCGCGTGCGGTAGCGCCTTTAGTGCCAGCGTCCGATGCGCGAATACTCGATGGCAGTTTCCTCAGTATCAACGAATCGGTACAACAAGTGCTCCATTGGTGGTCGGCGAGTTCTCGGCTTGCTTAACCAACGAGTAATCAGCTTAAGCGGAACATAGGTCTTTGCTGGCGCTCGCTGGCAAAGGTTTTTAAACACCGCTGGCCGTTTTCGTCGGACGCTAGCCCGACGGTAACCCGATCCAATCAACGGTCGGCGCGAGTAGCACCCATCCAAGGAAATTATTTTGTCAACAGCAACCGAATCGTCAACTTTGACCGAAAGCTTTGCCCAATTGTTTGATGAATCTCTAAGCCGCCAAGAAATGCGCGCTGGAGAAGTGATTACCGCTGAAGTCATCCGTATCGATCACAACTTCGTGGTCGTCAATGCTGGATTGAAGTCCGAAAGCTACATCCCCATCGAAGAATTCTTCAACGATCGTGGCGAAATCGATGTTGTCGAAGGCGACTTTGTTTCGGTTGCAATTGATTCGATCGAAGACGGTTATGGCGAGACCCGCCTATCGCGTGATCGTGCCAAGCGTTTAGCAGCCTGGATCAATTTAGAAAAAGCCCTTGAGCAAGCTGAATTAGTCACAGGCACCATCACAGGCAAGGTCAAGGGCGGATTGACCGTCATGACTAACGGCATCCGTGCCTTCCTTCCCGGTTCGCTCATCGACACCCGACCGGTCAAGGACACCACGCCCTTTGAGGGCAAGACCATGGAATTTAAGGTCATCAAGCTCGATCGCAAGCGCAATAACGTGGTCTTGTCCCGTCGCGCTGTCGTTGAGTTGTCGCAAGGTGAGGAACGCGCGAAGTTGATGGAACAACTCGCAGAAGGCTCGATCGTCAAAGGGCTGGTGAAAAACATCACCGACTACGGCGCCTTTATCGATTTGGGCGGCATCGATGGATTGCTCCATATTACCGATATGGCATGGCGTCGCGTGCGCCACCCTTCAGAAGTCTTGCAGGTTGGCCAGGAAGTCACAGCCAAGGTGTTGAAGTTTGACCAGGAAAAAAATCGCGTCTCGCTCGGTGTCAAGCAACTTGGCGATGACCCCTGGATTGGTATCGGGCGTCGTTACCCATCAGGCACCCGCATGTTTGGCAAAGTCACCAACATCACCGACTACGGTGCCTTTGTTGAGATTGAACCCGGCATCGAAGGTTTGGTTCACGTATCCGAAATGGATTGGACCAACAAGAACGTCAACCCAGGCAAGATTGTCGCGCTTGGCGATGAATGCGAAGTGATGGTTCTTGAGATCGACGAGGATCGCCGCCGTATTTCACTGGGCATGAAACAAACACGACCCAATCCATGGGAAGAGTTTTCAGAGAATCATCGCAAGGGCGACAAGGTCAAAGGCGCCATCAAATCGATCACAGACTTTGGTGTCTTCATTGGCCTGCCTGGCGGCATCGACGGTCTCGTTCACCTCTCAGACCTGTCCTGGAACAAAACCGGCGAAGAAGCTGTCCGCGACTTCAAGAAGGGGGATGAGGTTGAGGCTGTGGTTCTTGCCATTGATACCGAGCGTGAACGGATTTCCTTAGGCATTAAACAACTCGACGGCGACCCCTTCACAAGCTTCTCTTCAGCTACTGACAAAGGTTCACTGGTCCGTGGCATCGTGAAATCGGTCGACGCCAAAGGTGTTGTTGTCGATCTTGATTCTGATACGGAGGCTTACCTGCGTGCTTCTGAAATCTCGCGCGAGCGCGTTGAGGATGCACGAACCTTCTTCAAGGAAGGCGATTCGGTCGAAGCGATGGTCATCAACATCGATCGCAAGAATCGGGCGATCAGCCTCTCCATCAAGGCTAAAGAGACAGCCGAAACGGCCGATGCGCTATCGCGTATGCAAGCTGAGAGTTCGGCACAGTCGGGCACGACGAATTTGGGTGCTTTATTGCGTGCCAAGCTCGACGGCCAAGGGCAGTGATCAAGCGCTTCAAGCAACCTGATCGACGATCGGATTTGAATGTCTAAGCTAAGTAAACGCTGGGGATCTGAGGACGATCCCCAGCCAGTGCCCAGTAGCACG
>OMIE01000078.1 GCA_900299025.1 Burkholderiaceae bacterium | reverse complement strand
TCGATCAACACGGTCGAGGGTCTTAGCAAAGATGGTGTTTTACACCCTATTCAAGAAGCTTTTTCCGCCTGTCACGGTCTTCAGTGTGGGTTTTGCACCCCTGGGATGATGATGACTGCTGCATGCCTGCTAAGCACCAACCCCACACCGAGCGACGAAGAGATCGTTCATGCCATCGAGGGTAATCTTTGCCGTTGCACAGGCTATGTGAATATTATTGAGTCGGTCCGCGAGGCTTCTCGACTGATCGCATCCCAGCAAGCTTAAGACGGAGCATATGATGAATACAGTTGTGGACCAAGGGCTTGCCGCGAGGTTTGGATCGGGAACGTCCCTGCGCCGGATTGAAGACCGGAGTTTGGTGCAAGGCCAGGGACTATTTGCAGGCGATGCCAGCATGACAGGCCAGACCTGGCTTAAGTTTTTGCGCTCCCCAATGCCCCATGCTGTGATCCGTTCGATTGACAGTTCGGCTGCCAGGGCTATGCCAGGCGTGCTTGCGGTGATCACCGGGCAGGATTTGGTGGATGCCGGTGTAAAACCTATTCCTGGTGTCGCAGGTTTTAAGCGTCCCGACGGCACACCCGCGGCCACGGCCGAACGACGTGGTTTGGCGTATCAGCGGGTTCGTTATGTTGGTGAAGCCCTTGCATGCGTGATTGCCGAAAGCCCGGAGCAAGCAGCGGCGGCCGTGCTGGCTATTGAAGTGGATTACGAGGCCCTTGATGGTGTTTCAAATCCTCACGAGGCGATGAAAGAAGGTGCACCAGTCTTATGCGAAGCTGCACCCGACAATATTTCCGCGCTTGCCCGTTATGGTGATGTAGCTGCGGTTGATGCCGCCTTTGCCAAAGCTGCGCATGTGGTGAGTCTGAGCATTGAAAACCAGCGACTCATTCCCGCCCCGATGGAGCCCCGCTCAACGCTGGCATGGTATGAGGCTGATACCGGTCGGATCACCATGCGTATGAGCACGCAAATGCCCGCTGGGGTTCGCAACAGTCTCTGTGATGCGGTACTTGGTCTTCCTCGTGACAAGGTGCGGATTTTGGCGACCGATGTGGGCGGGGGGTTCGGGGGCAAGACCGGGATTTATCCTGAAGACGTTGTATTAGCCCATGCTGCCCGGGTACTTGGGCGCCCAGTGAAGTGGATTGCCGAGCGCAGTGAGGAGTTTTTATCGGCTACTCATGGTCGGGATATTGATACCTGCGCACAAATGGCCTTGAGCGAAGACGGCAAAGTGCTTGCACTTCGTGTTCATACGGTAGCGAATGTGGGTGCTTATGCGCTTGGTTCTGGCGTTGCGATCCAGGTCATGATTGGGCCCTGGGTACAAACGAGTATTTACGATATTCAAACTATCGATTTTCAATATACCGCGGTGATGACAAACACCACGCCAACCGGCCCGTATCGCGGCGCCGGACGTCCCGAAGCCATATACATTATAGAGCGATTGATGGACGCCGCAGCACGCAAAGCAGGCATCGATGGTGCCGAACTTCGTCTGCGGAATATGGTTCAACCCGATCAATTTCCTTACAAAAACCCGATGGGGCAGGTCTACGATAGCGGCAACTTCCCTTCGATGACCCGCCAGGCCTGCGCGCTTGCCGATTGGTCAGGATTTGAGAAGAGGTATCAGCAATCGAAGCTTCAAGGTAAATGGCGTGGTCGTGGTATTGCCTCTTTCCTCGAGTGGACCGGTGGCAATGCGCTCGAGGAGACCGTACGAGTGACGGTTGCCGCCGACGGGTATATCGAAATTGTGTCGGCAACGATGCCCATGGGGCAGGGGATCGCGACGACCTATGTACAACTTGCTGTCGATGCCTTCGGTGTGCCTGTTGAGAAGATTCGTATTGTCCAGGGTGACACCGATCGCGCTGAAGGATTCGGGTCGGCTGGCTCGAGATCGTTGTTCACCGGCGGATCGGCGATTGAAGCTGCTGCGCATAAGGTGATCGATCAGGCAAAAGAAATCGCGGCTGACGCTTTAGAAGTGGGGCAGCAGGATTTGGACTATGCCGAGGGACGCTTTCAGGTTGTCGGTACTGACCGCGGCATTGGCTTGTTTGAGGTGGCCGCTCGGAGCGACGCCGGACGAATTCAGCTCGATTCCACGACCAAGGTGGCTGCGCCTTCTTGGCCTAATGGATGCCATATTTGCGAAGTCGAGATCGACCCAGACACCATGGAAGTGAGTTTGATCAGCTACAGCTCGATGAATGATGTGGGCCGTGTGGTCAATCCCATGATTGTCAGGGGACAGCTCGATGGCGGTGCAGTTCAGGGTATAGGTCAGGCGCTGACCGAAGCCATGGTTTATGACGAAAGTGGTCAGCCACTTTCTGCGAGCTTTTTGGACTACGCTATGCCGCGCGCAGATTTGATTGGGCGCTTCAAGACCGAAATGGACCAAAGCGTGCCTTGCA
Source organism: Burkholderiaceae bacterium (assembly GCA_900299025.1). Classification (GTDB taxonomy): domain Bacteria; phylum Pseudomonadota; class Gammaproteobacteria; order Burkholderiales; family Burkholderiaceae_E; genus UBA3064. Next base: position 23,677 of record OMIE01000078.1, on the reverse strand, counting down.
AAAGTAATCCGCTTGGTGTTAAGGGCGTGGGCGAGCTCGGTACGATCGGCGCCACACCTGCGCTGGTCAATGCTGTTGCCGATGCATTGGCTCGGGCGGGTTTTAGTGAGGCGGCCGATGCTTTGCAAATGCCTTTGAGTGCGCCTCGCCTATGGCAGTTGCTTCATCGCTAAAGCTAGACTGCTCATCAGTTGTTCCGGCGGTACGGGTTTGAAGAGTACTTGTACAGCCGGGCGGCCCTCGGTGAGGGAAGCCTGACTTCCCAAGGTTGCGTCACCGGTGATCAGAATGGCAGGAATTTCTTGATTGAATTCATCACGTAATCGGTCAATCAGCGCTGTACCAAAGAGTAACTCATCAAGTCGGTAATCACTGACGATCACATCGGGTGCGCGATCGAGCTCTTGAATCGCGCGGTCGATCGAATACGCCGAGTCGCAGCAATAGACTTCGAAGCCGCGTTGCCTGAGCACCATCGCTGTTGATTCAAGAACGGCTAAGTCGTCCTCGATCAACAGGATACAAATCTGCCGATTCCTAATCCATGTGCGGGTTTGCAGGCTCACTGCTTCTTGGTTTGAAGCGTTTTCAGGCATGAGATCTTTTGGCCTGAAACGGTCTTGGTCAGCTTCGATGGTAAAGATAGAGCCCTGATGTAAAACAGAACGTACTGAAACCTTTAACCGCATCAGCTCACAGCTTCGCCTAACGATCGCGAGCCCCAAGCCGAGCCCGTCGCGACGATTGCGTCTGGTATTGCTTAGCTGAACATACTCATCAAAGATCGTTTCCAAATACTCTTCCGATATACCCATGCCCTCATCGCCCACGTGGATCAAGTAGGACCCAGGTCGAGCGTCTTGTCGATAGGACTCTGTATCGCCTTCAATGATTTCATCCCAAACGCGGATCCGCCCACCGCTTGAATACTTCACCGCGTTATCGACCAAATTAAATAGCGCGCGTCGAAGTAGTTCAGGATCTGCATAGAGCTCACCAGACCTAAGCTGAACCTCGAGGCCTATGCCTTTGGTTTCGGCAATACTTCTAAATGTAGCGCTGATCGCTTCTCCCAAAGCATGCAGCCCAATCGCTTCGCTGCGTGCCCGGATGTCGCCTGAGCGCAGGTGAGAAAGTTCGAGCAAAGCTTCGAACATATCGCGCATGAGTCGTGCCGACATTTCCATCTTGGTGAGCAGATCGCGAGAAGCCGGTGCTAGTCGATGCGTGGAAAGTGTGGCAAGTAGCATCATCATCGCCTGCATCGGTTGCCGCAAATCGTGGCTCACGGCTGCCAAAAAGCGCGTCTGCATGTGTTGCGCAAGCTCAGCGCGTTGGCGTTGGCGCTCCGACTGATCACGACCTTCACGTAAGGCGATCGCTGAGGCTTCAAGTTCACCTTGCATACGCAGTGAGGCAAGAAAACCCTGATAGAGGCGTGATGAGTTATAGAGCATAAAAAGCAAGAATGCACATAGCGCAAATGCCATTAACAAAGGATGCGGGAAGTCCGACAGTGCATACCAAAGCGCAAGCGGCACCCCCCGCGATGCGGTTGCCGCCACGGTATACGGTCGATAACCGATCGACACAATCAGCGAACTTACGCTCATGAGACAGCAAACAAACGTATAGATCAGGCCTGTGAGTTCGCTAACCGTAGGCAAAAGGAAAAATGCAGAAACACTCCAGCTAAGGCCAGCGAGGCTGCCGCCTAAACTTGCCCATTGCCCCCACCTCGTTGAGCTTTTTGCGCCCGGGTCTGCCATGTAGCGCAAATACAAGAGATGTCTTAAAGCTGCAATTAACCCGCATGTTAATAAGAACGATACTAAAGCTGTAGGCGAAGCCCCGTCGATCCAGAGCAAGGGGCCAATTGCGCCATTGGCTACAAGGCCGCTTGCATTGGCAGGTCCCATGGCTTTGTAGAGCGCATCGATTTGTGCCTGCTCCGTCGACCAAGCCTTTGATGGCTCAGCTAGCCTGGTTTCTGATCTTTCTGAAACCATGCAATCGATGCAGAAAAAAGAATGATGAGACCCGAAAGCGCAAGGCCCCAGCGCAATGAGCCGCTCCAATCAGCCATCATGCCACTGGCTACTGGCGCAAGAATTTGTGACGCGGCAAAAGCAATCGTGAAGGTTGCCATCGCAGATCCCCATGCAGGCTTTTGCTGCGTGCGCTTGATTAAGGCACTGATGCTTGAGGGAGCGCTAAACATACCCAATCCGAAAAGCGCAGCCGAGCATTGCATGGCAAGCGTCTGCCAGGCGGGCTCAAACGGAATGACAGGTAGTAAGGCACCAAGCGATAAGACAAATAAGATGGCCGACATGGCGCGACCATTGGGCCAGTTTGCAATGGGCTTTGACCAGATCAAGGGAGCAAGTAATGTACTTAGCCCAAGTACACTCCAAACAATACTCATTTGCATGCTGCTTGCGCCAATTGCTTTAAGCCAGGCGATGATAAAAGTCATATAAACAATATAACCAAGTCCAAAACCCACGTAAGCAACAAACGCCGGCAGCAAGGGCTTTAGGGCCCAATCTGCACTACCTTTTGCACTGATGGGTTCATCGATTTGCTTTGAGGCCAAATAGGTCACTGCGAGCATGATCCAGGATACAACCCCCATCGCTAGCCAGGTTTGGGGCCATGCACGACTACCTTGCGAAGCCATCCACCAGGGGATGAGTAAACCGCAAAGGACTAGGCCAACACCAGCACCGCCAAAGAAAATAGTGATGCAACGCATTGACCACTGCGGGTCGTTGGGTGCGATATTGCTGGCCAAAGCGCCACCGCATATAAAAATGGCCGCACCGCCAATTCCCCCCAACAGCCTGCAAACACTGAGCAAGTAGAGGTCTTGAACAAAGCCTGTGAGGCAAAGTGCAAAGGCTGTTAGCACCATGCCGCGGTTAAATAAATGGCGGTTTCCCCAGGATTGAACAAGCAGGCGGGTGAGCAAGGCACCGAGCAAATAGCCAAGCGCGTTAGCTGTGTTGAGCGCTCCCGCCTGAGAGAAATTCAAGCTCAAATCCTCTTGCATGCCTGGCAGCACTAAAGCGTAGGCAAAGCGCGCAAACGAATTGGAGACTGAGGGGCCCAAGGAAAGGCCCAAGGCAATCCATAAGATAGTGGGTTGTTTCAATGTCGCTGGTTCGAAGACGCAAATCAGCGTCGCGTTATCAAAGCAACTGGCATGCCTGCTCAAAGGGCATACGCGGCAATCGTTCCATCACCTTGGCGGGGTCGCCATAACCAAGGTTACAAAGAAAGTTACTTCTTAATGTGCTGCCAGGGAAAAAGACTGCATCAACTTTAGCCTGATCGAAACCCGACATGGGGCCACAGTCAAGTCCAATTGATCGCGCAGCCATCATCAAATAAGCGCCTTGCAGGCTTCCGTTACGAAAAGCGAAGCCTTCACGCATGGCACGCTTTTCATCGCCTCTGAACATATCGGCAAAAGCTGGGTTGTGCGGGAAGAATTCGGGCAGGCGTTCGTGAAAATCAATGTCGTGAGCCACGATGGCGACTACGGGTGCTGACATTGTTTTATCGACGTTGCTAGGCGAGAGTGCCGGACGAAGCTTTTCTTTGGCTTCAGCGCTGCGCAAGAAGAGGAATCGGCCTGGTTGACTGTTGGCAGAGGTCGGTGCCCACTTCATCAATGCATAGAGTTGATGCAGTTGCTCGTCGCTCACGGCCTTGTTGAGCCAGCCGTTTTGCGAGCGTGCTTTTAAGAACAGTTGATCGAGTGCATCGGAAGAGATCATGCTTGGCATCCTTTTGGTGATGGTTTGAGGTGGATTTGAAATAGCTTGCTTATCTCAGTTCTGCCGGATCGGGAGCGCGCTTTTGGACCAGTGTGAGAATGTCATAAGAAGCGACTAAGTCGCCTGCTTGATTCGTTACAGCAACATCCCAGGCCACGACACCTTGTCCTGCTTCGCCAGCTTTGCGACTGGGCTTATCAATTTTGCGTTTGCAGGTCAGTCGCGCTCGGATGGTATCGCCGATGCCAACGGGTTTGACGAAACGAAGGCTATCGATCCCGTAGTTGGCCAGAACAGGGCCTGGTGAAGGATGCACGAAAAGTCCTGCCGCCGCTGACAGCACAAAGTAGCCGTGCGCAATGCGCTTGCCAAATACCGATGCTTTGGCAGCTTCGTCGTCAAAATGCATATAAAAATAATCGCCAGAAAGTCCACCGAATAAAACAAGATCAGCTTCTGTCACTGTTCGCCGATGGGTTAAAAGGCTATGACCGATCGCAAGATCTTCAAAGTGGCGCTTGAAGGGGTGTAGTTCGCTTTCAATGACAGGCGCACCGCGCTGATACTCTGTGGTGATCGCGCTAAGCATACGAGGCGAACCTTGCACCGCAGCACGTTGTAGATAATGCTTCACGGCTCGAATACCGCCTAACTCTTCGCCGCCGCCCGCCCGACCGGGGCCGCCATGCTTGAGCGCAGGTAGAGGCGAACCGTGGCCCGTTGACTCCGAAGCGGCATCGCGATCGATGACTGCTAGTCTTCCATGCCATGCAGCAAGTTTTAGAACGGCATCTTGAGCAATCCCTGTATCATGGGTGAATAGGCTTGCGACAAGGCTGCCCTTGGCGCGTGTTGCAAGCGTCAGACCGTGCTCGAAGTCCCGGTAGGGCATGATGGTGCTCACTGGACCGAAGGCTTCGATGCTGTGCACGACTTCGGCATGATCAGGCCGAGCGCAATAAAGAAGGGATGGCGCCACCATACATTCGCTATGCAGGTTTTCACCAAGCGGCCGGGCGGCCTTTTCAGGATCTACAAACAACTCAGTGGCGGTGAGCAATTGCTTGACCGTCGCTTGCACATCACGTCCCTGGGCGGCGCTTGCAAGCGCTCCCATATTGACCGCTTCAAGTCTTGTATCGCCGATCTGGCACCGTGAAAGTTTCTCGGCGATTGCCTCAGCCATCACGTCGATCCTATCGTGTGGTACAAGGATTCTGCGAATCGCTGTACACTTTTGCCCCGCCTTGACGGTCATTTCCTGCGCTATCTCCTTCACCATCAAGTCCCATTCGGGATCACCTGGTTGAATATCGGGACCGAGCAGGGCGGCATTGAGCGAATCGGCCTCGGTATTAACCGGTATCGAACGATGAACGATATTAGGATGCGTACGAAGCGTACGAGCGGTGTGAGCCGATCCGGTGAATGTGAGCACATCCCCCTCGAGCATGTGCTCGAGTAAGTCGCCGCTTGAGCCAAGCATCAATTGCAAGCTTCCTTTGGGCAGCAAGCCGCTCGCGTCAATAAGGCGCACGAGCACTTCGCTGAGATAAGCGGTCGCGCTTGCAGGTTTAAACAGGCAGGGCATACCTGCTATGAAGCAAGGTGCGAATTTTTCCAGAACACCCCAAACTGGAAAATTAAAGGCATTGATATGCACCGCTATGCCTTCACGAGGTACCAAGATATGAGAGCCCATCCATTGACCTTGCTTGCCCAGTGAAAGACTCGGACCCTCGTGCAGAAGATTGCCCGAAACTAGCTCGCTTTGTGCAAGTGCAGCGTAGGCAGACAATGTGGCAATGCCGCCCTCGATATCTATCCAACTATCTTTTTTTGTCGCACCGGTGTGGAAGGACCAGGCATAGAGGACGGCCTTATGCTCCAACAAGAATTTCGCCAGTGCTCTTAGCCTTAAAGCACGCGACTGGAAATCGCCCTTTAGTAGTTCATCGCGACCGATGCTCCGACCAAAAGCCAGAGCCTCGTGGCAGGGGGCGGGCTTACCAGGCAATTGGGCAATCTGCTGTCTGAGGATGGCTGAATCGAGTTCGACACCAGGCTCCGGGTGAAGCCAGTCGCCGCCGATCCAGTGCGCAAGCGGCCTGACTTGACGATCAGGTAGTGCCGGTATTAGCGTGCTTGTCATGCGGCAATGCTCCTTTTTTTACGATGTTCTAATGTTGCAAGACTAAAACAACGCCGACAATGAGTAAGAACATACCAAACCATTCTTGTTTGTTGGTTTGCTGGCTGAATAAGCGTTTAGAGAGCAGCTGTGCGAAGATGATTTCGACTAAGGCCAGCGTTCTAACCCGTGCAGCGCTCTCAACGGCGAACGCTAAAAACCAAGCTTGAGAGGCAAAGGCCCCCAGTGCACCGGCAAGCAGCGAGGGACGCCAGGCCTTGAGCGTAGCGAGAAGACTTGGCCGATCGCGCCAGAGCATGTAGGCAAGCAATAGGCCGCTTTGAATCATCAAGCCAAGACAAAGAATGACGCTTGCCGAAAGTACAAAGGATGGGCTCTCGAGGGCTCGAATTGCGGCGCGAAATCCGATGGCAGCCACAGCAAACATAGCGCCTGAGGCGATCCCGAAAAGCACCGGCCTAAACGTCCACGGCACGCCTCGGCTTGGCCAAGACATCACCAGTACACCTGCAGTCGCTGACGCAATGGCAATCATAAGCGCCTGAGACAATAAGTCACCGAGCAAAATCAGGCCAAAGAGAGCAACCCATACGGGTTCGATCTTAGTCAGCGCGGTTGCCACCACAAATGATTTCTCCCGCATCGCTGCAAGCATGAGTCCTGTTGCGAGAATTTGCGAGACGCCACCAATGAACGCCCAGCGAAGACTTTCGGTACCAATGCTTGGCAGCCCTTGGCCATGGGCGTACACCACGATTGCAGCAAACATGATGCCAAATGGTAGTCCATACAAAAAACGGACCTGTGTTGCTCCAACAGTACCGATAACGCTGGTTAATGAGCGTTGGGTGGCATTACGGCCGACTTGTGCCGCGGCCGCTGTCACGGTAAAAGCAATCCAGTACCAAGGCTCAATCGTCATGAGGGCCGTTGACTCATTCATTGTTTTGAATAACTTCGGAGAAAACTACCATGATCCAGACACGCCATTTGTTTACGATAAAAGCTGAGGTTCCGAGGATTGATGATCTTGGATTAACACCCTACGGCCATCGGCGTATTGCAAGCGTGACAGGCGGACATTTTCAAGGTGATCGACTGCGCGGCACGGTCCAGCCCAGTCCTGGCGGCGACTGGCTTTTGCTACGAAGCGATGCTGTCTTAATGCTAGACGTTCGCATCACGCTCAAAACCGAAGACGATCAGCTGATTTATATGAGTTATAAGGGTATGCGTCATGGACCAGCTGAAGTTATCGAGCGCCTGAACCGGGGTGAAGCAGTCGATCCAAGCACTTATTATTTTCGTAGCACACCCTTGTTCGAGACCGCATCACCCAAGTACCAGTGGCTCAATAAGTTAATGGCTGTCGCAAGCGGCCGCCGCGAGGCGAGCGGCCCGACTTATGAGGTCTTCGAGTTACTTTAAATCATCGGTCTAGCGATTAAATCGTTTGTTGGCATGCTAACGCATTGATCCGAAACGTTCGCGCGGATCGCCGTCAGGGCCCCAAATCGACTCAGGGGCGGCTTTGGGATGCCGTTCGAAGGACTTGCCCTGTTCAACTTGCGCCAGGAATTCGGCAAGTAACTGGTTGAACAGGGCTGGCTCTTCGAGATTAATCCCATGTCCGGCACCTGGCAAAATCGCCAATTGAGCGGTTTTAATAGCCCGCTTAAGCATAAGTGAGGGTTCCAGGCAAGGCTCGTCCTCGTCACCGCTCATGATCAATGTTGGAACATTGATCGCTGCGATCGCTTCGCTCAGTTCGTAGAGGCAGGGGCGTCGCCCTTGATAGCCACGCATGGTATTGGCTGAGCCGAGCGCTGAGTGTTCGGCCAGCTGCCGCTCATACTCGGCAAATCCCCTTGGATCTTTGCCTAAAAATTGTACTCGGGCTGCGCCATGGCCATAGGTCGCTGCGAAATGAGCCATACCTTCTTTAAGGATGAGATCAGCATTTTCGCGCGCACTTGCCTGAAAGGCTCGGTAGTGGGCCGGATGCGCACCACTGCCGACCCCGGCAAGGGTGAGCGAGTGCGCCCTCGAATTCATGCCTTGACTGCCGTGCACCATGCCAAAATGCAGGCTCGCAAATGCGCCCATCGAAAGGCCAACGATATGGGCCTGTTTGATCGAAAGTCCATCGAGTATGGCGAGAATGTCATCGCGTACGCGCTCTTGCGAGTACATCTCCCAATTGTTGGGAATATCAGAGGGTAAATAGCCTCGTGCGCTATAGCTAATACATCGATAACGACGCGAAAAATAGCGCATTTGTGGCTCCCAGCTACGCCAGTCGCCAGCAAACTCATGAACGAAAACGATGGGCGTGCCAGAACCAGCCTCTTCATAGTAAAGCTTGACATCATCGTCGGTGGTCATGGTCGGCATTGATCTACTCCTTGTAACTTGTCGATGTTTGAATCGCTTTAGCAGCTTCGATCGCTTGCTGCAGGACTGACACATCGCCAATATGATTAGCGAGCAACAGCAACAGTCTTGCGTTTAAAGCCGATGAAGCATCGTCGCTGAGATTTCGATGCGCATTGATAAGCATGTCATAAAAGCGATCATTGCCTTGATAATCGCGCAGCACCGGGGTGTCGAAATCCTTGAAATTGGGCTCAATCCTTAACGCTCCGGTCAATGATCCAGATATTGGAGCAACTGCTTGCTCAGGCGCGACATCTCGTGTGGAAGCAGCCGGCTGCTCGATTTGCCCTGTTGCGCGCTCAAAGGCTTTCATTAAAGGGTCAAGCGCTGCCTTCCGAAAGCGCGCTGCAAGGTGTTGATCTGGCCTCATTAACCAGCAGTTTCCAGGCTGAAGATCAAGCCGAGTTTTGATCCAGGGGTCCTGATCATTTGACGCTCGCGGCTGTTGCAATAAATCGATGGCTATTAAATGAATATTTGCGGATTCAATCCATCGCTTCATGGCTTCTGAGTTAACGACTTGGTCGCTTACTTCATCGCCCTTGACAAATAAAAGAACAAAGCGGCCATTAAAATTACGCAAAAGCCAACTGCTTTGTCCATTGACCATGATCGGGGCGTCGCACATCGGTGAACCAGGATAGAGTGCACAAGCAAAGTGATCCGAGGGGAGGTCGGCCGTGTTGAGCAATGAGTCGAGATAGTGAGTTGGCAGCGACAATCGGCCCGAATTCACCATGCTTCGTGCGAAAGGAAAGTGATTGGCGAGGTCTAAGGTTGCGTTACGAAAAACACGGCTGACTGATGATTTTGGTGTTATAAAGTCCGTTGATCGTGTTGAATTAAGAATGTTCTCATCAGCAGCACAAACGCGTTCTTGATTATAACTATCGAGCAATCGTTCCGGTGATTGGCATTTGACGACTCTTGCGAGCTTCCACGCAAGGTTGTCAGCATCCTGGATGCCAGAATTTGCGCCGCGTGCACCGAATGGCGAAACTTGATGAGCCGCATCACCAACGAATAGCACCGGTCCGTGGCGAAAGCTCAACATGCGGCGACATTGAAACGTGTAAACCGACACCCATTCAAGTTCAAAGCGATGTTCTTCGCCTAGCATCGCCTGGATGCGCGGAATCACGCGTTCGGGCTTTTTTTCTTCCTCGGGGTCGGCATCCCAACCAAGTTGAAAATCGATACGCCAAACTTTATCGGCTTGCCGATGGAGCAAGACCGACTGGTTCCTGTGAAAGGGAGGATCAAACCAAAACCAGCGCTCGGAAGGGAAATCAGCCTGCATGACCACGTCGGCGATTAAGAATCGGTCGGTAAAAACCTTGCCTTCGACGTCTAAACCCATCATGCGGCGAATAGAACTTCGTGCCCCATCGGCAACAACCAGCCAGTCGCAAGAGAGCTCATAAACCCCGTCAGGGCTTTCGACTTGAAGTTGAACCGTCCTCGTATGCGTGCCGACATCAACCGATGGATGATCCACCGCGATGACCCTTTGGCGCCAGCGCATGTCGACCTGTGCTTGAGCTGCTCGGCGCTGAAGTATTTCCTCTAGGTGGTACTGCTGCAAGTTGATCATGGCTGGGCGTTCGTGGCCAGACTCAGCGAGCAAATTGAAGTGATAGACCTCATCATTTCGAAAGAACGTTCGCCCGCGCTGCCAGCTAACGCCGCGATTCACCACATCATTACCCATATTTAATCGATCAAAAATCTCGAGCGTTCGCTTGGCATAGCAAACACCTCGCGATCCGATTGACACGGTATCGTCCTCATCGATGAGCAAGCAATCGATACCTTGTTGTTTAAGATCAATGGCGCAAGCCAGACCTACCGGTCCTGCGCCCACAACAATGACCGGAAAGCGTTTCGTCATGCGGTTTTCGCCAAGACTCAATTCGGGCGGCCGTTGGTAAGTGAACTTTGGGTACTGGTAGGTCTTTAGCACAGGCTTCTCCAAACTGACTTGCGTAACACAATGGTGGGCTAAAGTTTAAATCGCTGACGCAAAGACTGCGAAGCGCGCTTGCACGAGCCTCCTGTCACCCGCGTTGGCCCTAGTCGCCACGCTTGAGGCAATGCTTGGCCGCAAAGCGCTAGCCCATGCATGAGCGGTAAGGCCTCCGCTCAGCACTTACCGGTACGCTTTAGCGCTCGCAAAGGCTTTGCTGGGGATATGATCAGGCGTTAATCGATGGCTTGGGTCACTTAAGCCTGCTGTGCTTGAGGCAGCCAAGCTGTTTTGATCGTGTTCAACTCACCATGCGGTTTTACTAGGGAGAACAAACGATGGCCGTTCAACGCATGACAGGTCGCGACGCATTTTTGGCGGTTTTGGCTGACGAGGGCGTGAGCCATTTATTCGGTAATCCCGGCACCACGGAACTGCCTGTCATGGAAGCGCTTGCGAATTTCCCGCAGATTCGTTACGTGCTTGGTTTACAAGAGTCCATCGTCGTGGCGATGGCCGACGGATACAGTCGTTCGAGCGGGAAGTTAACAGCGGTAAACCTGCATTGCATGCCAGGACTTGGCCATGCGATGGGTGCGATTTACGCCGCCAAATTTTCGGGCTCGCCGATGATTATTACCGCGGGTCAGTACGAAATCGGTCATGGTCTTCAAGAGCCCTTGCTCTATGAACCCCTGGTTCCTGTTGCCCAACCGCTGGTGAAGTGGTCTTTCGAGATTCATCGCATTGAGGATATTCCGCGTGTCTTAAGGCGGGCTGCAAAGATAGCAACAACGCCACCTTGTGGTCCGGTATTTTTGAGCCTGCCTGGTTCGGTACTTGATGAAGAGGCGGAAATCGATCTTATGGCCTCAACAAGAGTCCACAGCGAGGTTGCCCCTGTTGGCCAGAGCATGGACATGCTGCTCAAACACCTCACTCAGGCGAAACGTCCTGTGATCTTGGCTGGCCGCGAAATTGCAGAGCAAGACGCCTTTGAGCAGGCATCGGCACTTGCTGAGATCTTAGGCGCTGCCGTCTATCTTGAATCTGTTCCTTATAACAGTCGATTCCCGGTTGAGCATGTTTGTCATATGGGAGATATCACGCGCAATCAAAAGAAGGTGCGCGACACATTGTCGGACTACGATTTACTCATTTGCCTTGGCGGCGACCTGCTTCGGATGTCGGCCTATAGCGATGTCGACCCCTTGCCCCAAGGCATGGCAGTTGTTCATATCAGCGAGCGGGACTGGGAGCTTGGTAAAAACTATTACACCGAGCTTGCCATTCGTGCTCATGTGAAATCAACGATTGAGCAATTATTGCCTCGGTTGAGTGCAGCGATGAGCGCTCATCAGCGCGACGAAGCGGCACAGCGATTAAAGCGCTTTGCAAGTTCTAACTGGACGGCTAAGCGTGAACAGGCTTCTCAAGAGGTGAAACGACTTCTTGATGAAGTCGCTTCACATCCGGCCCGAGGTGCACCGGCGAGCAACTCGCATGCGTCCTTGATCGATCCCAGAGTGATGATTTATCAGCTGGCTGAATGCATGCCGGAGGATGCCCTCGTGGTCGAAGAAGCCCCAACAACGGCACCCCTTTTGCATCAGTTCCTTAAAGTTAGAAGACCGATGCAGGCCTTTGGCCTGACTAGCGGCGGGCTAGGCTTCGGTTTGCCAGGCGCCATTGGTGTAGCGCTGGCGCATCCCGGTCGACGCATCCTTGCTCTGCTTGGCGATGGCAGTGCCATGTATGCTATTGCAGCCTTGTGGACGGCTGCTCATTTGCGATTACCGATTAGCTTTGTGATTGCAAACAATCGAAGCTATCGAATCATTAAGGATCGCCTGATTGCCATGCGAGACTCTGATCGATTTATCGGTATGGATTTTAATGATCCTGCCTTCGACTTCTCAGCAATGGCTGCTGGTATGGGCGTGAAAGCGCAGCGTGTTGATAAAGTCGCCGAGTTGGGCCCGATTTTTAAAAGCGCGTTTGCCGAAGAAGGCCCCAATCTTATTGATGTTCAGATCAGCTCGGGCTATGAGTGAGTGAGCGCGCATGATGATCCAATACAAGAGAAAGAGCAAACAAGGAGCGTCCTATGCCAGGTAGCAAACGCCTAGGCGTTGATGCAAAAGGTGTTTATCCGATTGCCCCAACGCCCTTTCATCCAGACGGTCAAATCGACTGGGTGTCGATCGATCGCATGGCTGACTTCTACGCCGAAATCGGTTCTGATGGCTTGACCATCCTGGGTGTTTTGGGCGAAGCACCTAAGATTGATGCTGAAGAATCGCTTGCGATTGTTAAGCGGATTTGTTCACGATTTAGTCTGCCCGTTATTGTTGGCGTTTCGTCGCCAGGCTTTGCCTCCATGCGCACGTTGGCTCGTGCGTCGATGGACTTAGGGGCTGCTGGCGTGATGATTGCGCCCCCTAATACCCTAAGGACCGACGATCAGATTATTAATTATTACAGTCAAGCATCTGCTGCGATCGGCGAAGACATACCCTTTGTCATCCAAGACTATCCCTTGACCTTTTCGGTCCAAATGACCACGCAAGTGATCCGGCGCATCGTTCAGGAAAATAAAGCCTGTGTGATGCTCAAGCATGAGGATTGGCCAGGTTTGGAGAAGATTTCCAGCCTGCGCAGCTTTCAGCGCGAGGGCAGCATGCGAGAGATCGCCATCTTATGTGGTAACGGCGGATTATTTTTGGATTTTGAACTCGAACGCGGTGCTGATGGTGCAAACACTGGCTATGCTTTTCCTGATATGTTGATCGATGTGGTTCGCTTACAGTCAAAAGGTGAGCGTGACAAGGCGCATGATTTGTTTGATGCTCATCTGCCTTTACTTCGCTATGAGCAGCAGCCCGGCGCTGGGCTTGCTGTGCGTAAGTACGTGATGATGCGGCGGGGCATTCTATCCTCGGATGCCCAGCGAAGGCCTGCCTCGCCTCTTACTGCGATGGCAAAAGCTGAGACTGATTATTTGCTCGAACGTCTTGCCCGCAGCGACCCTCGTGCGAGGCTGTCATCACAGTAGGACTTGGCCTTTCTGCTTGCAAATTTCGAAAGTTTACCGATTAGAACGTGATTAATATCAAATCTGAAACGGGGAAATGGCTTCCATTACTGCCAATGACGGCAGAAAGCTTTGCTCCATTCGGACGCTGCTTTAGCTTGGATGTATTGAAGAGCCACTCGGGCACTGATGCGCTTGAGGACCCTTCAAGCTCAGCACCAATTAAGAGTGGCTCCGACGCGGTGCCATTTAAGGGCGGCTCCGGCGCGGTGCCAATTAAGAGCGGCTCCGGCGCGGTACCATCTAGGCGCCGCCCCGATGCTCAAGTACTCAACATTCGAACAGAGCTTCGGCCACAGATCGAGCATGCAGCTCCTGAGTCTTCATCGCTGATTAATCAAGGCTCTAGTCGACGCATTTCGCTCTTGCCTGCGATGGATGTTAGAGCGGCTAAAGCCGATGCTGTCTTGCAGGCCTACCTGGCGCGGCAAAGAGATTTTCCCTTGATTTGTTGCGAATTAGAGCGGCATGTACAGGCGGATCAAATTTTTATTGCGATGCAAGAACAGCAAAGTCTCGTGATAGTTAGCTCTCAGGAGCGCCCTACTCATGAAGGCTTAAGAGCCTTTGTTACCGAGAAAGGGCAATCGTTTTTAATCAAAAAGGCGGTTTGGCATCATGGCTTGATTTGCCTTGCAGCACAGGCGCTTTATCTTGTGATTGAAGGCGGTGATTATGCAAATGATTGTCATTTCTGTAGCCTTGATGAACGCTATACGATTTATCAAGATAATCACGAAGCCGGCAATGTAGTCAAACTTCCGTCGTGAAGCGAATTAAAGGGGACCGCAATGGCCATGCATGAATTTTTGGCGCAAGACCGGGTTATTTGGGGAGAACCTGCCCAAGAGGCCTTGCTCGCAGAAGTGCAACGAAGAGGTTCATCAAGGGTTTTTATCGTCACGGGTAAGACCTTAAACCGTCAAACGCCCTTGATAGGGCAAATGACGCAGGCGCTAGGCGCCCGTTTTGTCGGTTGTTTTGATGCATGCATCGAACACACACCTCGACGAACTGTCATGGACGCTGCAAGGGCGGTTCGATCGGCGAGCCCCGATCTTATTGTCACTGTTGGCGGTGGTACAGCGATTGATACGGTAAAGGTGCTATTGATTGCCCTGGCTGAAGGGCTTGAGCACGAAGACGAGCTTAGCGATTGGCATCTGGGGGTAAACCCCGATGGGAGTCGAAGACTTCCTAAGGTGAAGTCGCCCCCGATGCGCCAAATAGCCATTTCGACAACACTATCTGCTGCAGAGTTTTCAAACCTTGGTGGTTGTACCGATGAAAAGCGCAAAGTCAAAGATGCATACATGGGCGAGAAGATCGGTCCTGCCACCGTCATCCTCGATCCAAAGGCGACCCTATACACACCGAGTTGGTTGTGGCTTTCGACTGGCCTGCGTGCACTCGACCATGCTATTGAAGGATTGTGTTCAATTAGCCCTTCGCCACTGATTCACGCCCTTGGACTTGAAGCGGTGCGACTACTGACAAGAGGGCTTCGTCAGAGCCATCGAGATCCAGAGGACTTGAAGGCACGCCTTGATTGTCTTCAAGGTGCCTGGCTTGCTGGTATAGCGATCATGAGGGTCCCCTTTGGTGCAAGCCATGGGATCGGTCACAGTCTTGGCGCGGTGACAGGGATGAGTCATGGTTATACATCGTGCATTATGTTGCCGCATGTCATGCGGTTTAATGCCGAGAAAACCAAGTCGGTGCAAGGCTTGATTGCGCAGGCGATGGGGACAAATCTTGATGCGGCAGATGCTGTGGCAAAGCTTGTAGCAGATATGGGTCTACCTGGGCGCTTGAGTGATTTGAAAGTTAATGCTGAGCATCTCGAAGCGGTCGCAGCTGGCGCCATGGAAAACTTGTGGGTCAAGACTAATCCCGAGCCCATCACTGATGTCGAGCAAATCCGCCAGCTTTTAGCCAGGGCGTGGTGAGTATGGTGGCTGAGGCAGGGTGTGGTGAGCATGGGCGCTGAGCCGGGGCGTGGTGGGCGTGGTTGCTTTGATTCAACAAACAAAGCACGGGTTCTTCATGATGCTTGATAGGCTAGTCTCATCATGAATCTTGTGTACGATGTCGCCATTGTCGGAGGCGGCATCGTCGCTGCCAGTATTGCTTATCAGCTAGCACCCCATCTTAGTGTTTGTTTACTCGAGGCGGAGGATCAGCCTGGCTATCACAGCACAGGGCGTTCGGCTGCGCTCTACATGGACAGCTATGGTCCACCGGTTGTTCGCCAACTGACCCGAGCGAGTCTTAATTTTTTACAACAATGCCCTGACGGCTTTAGCCAATATCCATTAATTAGTCCGCGCGGTGCGATGATGATTGCCTCGCCCGGCCAAGCGCATGCGCTTGATGCCCATGAGTCGATGGTGCGAAGTACAGGAGCTCCCATAAGGCGATTAACGACTGAAGAGGCTTGCGCTCTGGTTCCGGTCTTGCGCCCCGAGGCAGTAGCTTCGGCAAGTATTGAGTCACGAGCATTCGATATAGATGTCCACGCGCTTCACCAAGGTTTTTTGCGGGGGGCCGCCAAAAACGCCGCAAGCATTTATCTTCGGCATAAGGTCAATCGGCTTTCGTACTCTCCTGCGTCGCGGCCTGCAAATCGCTGGGAGATTGCTTTTGAGGATGCAGCTTTAGCGCCCATTCATGCAAGCGTGCTTGTCAATGCCGCGGGCGCTTGGGGTGATCAACTGGCTACGATCGCAGGCATTGATGCATTAGGTTTGGTTCCCAAGCGGCGAAGCGTTTTGTGCTTTGCTCAACCTGCGATTGCTGGCGTTGCCCAATGGCCAATGGTGATTGGCGTTGAAGAAGATTTTTATTTCAAACCTGATGCAGGACAAATGCTCGGTTCGCCAGCCAACGCCGACCCTGTACAAGCTCACGATGTGGTTCCAGAGGAGCTTGATATCGCGACAGCAATTCATAGGATTCAGCAGGTGGCTGAATTGGACATAAGGCGTCCGATTCGAACCTGGGCGGGTTTGCGAAGTTTTGTAGCCGACGGATCATTTGTCGGTGGATTTGATGATAAGTATCCTGGATTCTTCTGGGCGATCGGTCAGGGTGGCTATGGTATTCAGAGCGCTCCTGCTGTTGGATCGCTCTATGCTGCAATGATTCTTGGTCGGGATATACCGGGATTTATTCAAGATGAGGGGGTCGAGCTTTCAAGCTTATCGCCACAACGTCTTCGTAAGGCTTCGTGATGATTCGTGATGATTCGTGATGATTCGTGATGATTCGTGATGATTCGCATCACTCCGAAAAGTTTTATCATGCTTTATGATTTTTAGAGAGTTATGACTATTATTTCTACTCAAACGCCATCAGTCGAATCGATTAAGCAATCGGTTGAGGATTTGCAGCAATTATTAAAAATCAAAACAACCATGATCGGGATGAAGCTTTTCGAATCCGAGAAAGCAATGGCGTCGATCCCAAAAATAAGGCGACCGAAAAAGCAACATACCGCCGACCAAATTGTAGGTATGGCAGCCCGCCTTGGATGGACACTTGGTATTACAGCCAAGGATCTGGTCGGCGATCAATGTCGCGGCGTACTTGGACTTGCTGTGGAAGATCCTCAATGGCTAGATGGCAAGCGCTATGTTGGCATTTGGCATGCGAGCCAAGAAGACGCTGCGGCGCGCCAGGCTGCGCTCGATCGGGTGCCACAAGGTCGCTATCAGGCGATGGCCGTGTCGCCTCTTGCAAGTGGCCGACTTGACCCGCCCGACATCTGCTTGATTTACGCGACGCCAGGGCAAATGATTTTGCTCATAAACGCCCTCCAATACGAGGGATATCGAAAATTCGACTGGCAGGTGGTAGGTGAAACCGCTTGCGCAGATTCGTGGGGTCGAGCGCTTGCCCGGGGTGAGCCTAGTTTATCCATACCTTGCTTTGCTGAGCGACGCTATGGCGGTGTTCAAGATGACGAGCTGCTAATGGCGCTACCGCCGCAGTACCTTGCTAAAGTGGTGAAAGGTCTGCGCTCACTTGCTGCTAATGGGCTTCGCTATCCCATCGCACCCTATGGCGTCCAAATGGATGTGCGCGAAGGGATGTCTGCGAGTTATTAGGCAAAAGAGGTCCATCGTGTTGGGCTTAGGGTCGGTGAAACCTCTTAGTGCTGTTAGTTTTAGTCGACGTCAAGCACGCTCTCTCGGCTGGTCCGGCGAACATCGATTTCGAAGTGCATGCCTTTTACAGGTGGCCAACCTGGAAACCAATGAAGGCCACCATGGGTGAGGCCGTATTCTTCGAAAGTGCTCCATAAGCTGCTGATGTCTTTTGGGCTGTAAATTTGTAGCGAACTTACCGAATCCCAGCGCGCCCCAATCGCCTTCACGCGCTCCATCATCACATCAAGCGTGTACCGTGCCTTGTCAATCATCGCATCTTCATCCATGCGGTCCCCGCCCACAATCTCTGTGGTGCCGTTAGCGAGCAATTTATTTTCGGGTTTACCAGATATGACGAAGTCGGGGCCTAAGAGTGCTTGGTCTTGCGGGCTTAGGGCTTCGGTGTAGCTGAACGCATAAAGTAGTGAGGTCGAGGGTTTCGAAAGTAAGGGCGCCATGTTGCTTCGGGCAACCGGATTTTTGGTACCCATTTGACAGCCCAAGGCATGGAGATGCTTCACATAGACATCGTTGAATGCGTTGAAGTCTTCCCGGGTCCGTGGTGTCGGTGAGCGCAACTCGCAGGCTGCGAGCGAACTTGTCGGTCGGCCAACCGCTTGCAAGTGGGCACGGAGTCTTTCAAAGCCCTCGTCCATGGCAACAGGCTGCGCAAAACGTACCCTATGCATTAGAAAACCCGGGTTTGCAACCACCGCTTCGGAAAAGGCGCCACCAGCAAGGAATTTGTAATCGCCCGCGGCAAATTCGATCAAGGCCATTTCTCTCAACTCCTATCGATTTGTAAACTCGAAGCTTGATGCCAGTCAATAAATCACGAGGCATCAGAACATACACTTACATCGTCCATTGCGACAAAAAAGTATCGAGCGGGAGGCCACAAAAAACCGCAGCTCCAAACCAGTTGTTGTGGTTGAAAGCCTTGAAACACCCTTCTCGAGAGCGATGCTTGATGAGTCCATAGTGGTAGATTGCAATCAACCCTGCTGCGATCAGCCCTAACCACCATCCTAAACCCAAAGAAGCCATCTTGCCCGCAAGCACCAACAAGGCGAGGGTGATGCCGTACGAAAGCATGACCATTTCGACATCGAAGCGTCCAAAAGTAATCGCTGATGTCTTGATGCCCAAGTGAATATCGTCATCGCGGTCGACCATGGCGTACTCGGTATCGTAAGCGATTGCCCAAAATATGTTGGCGAGCAGCAAAACCCAACATAGAGGCGGTGCTGCGTTGGTTGTGGCAGCGAAAGCCATCGGTATGCCAAAGCCAAAAGCAATGCCCAAATAGGCCTGTGGGATGGACAAGAAGCGTTTGGTAAAGGGGTAGCTTACTGCCAGAAAAGCTGCAATGGCAGCCATCAACCAGGTTAACTTGTTATAAGAAATAATTAAAGAAAGCGCGACAAGCGAGAGAAAAGCGAATACTGCAAGCGCCTCCCAGGGTTTTATCCTGCCCGCAGTGAGGGGCCGATCGGCCGTTCGCTTCACATGTCGATCAAAGTCACGGTCAGCATAATCGTTGATCGCACAACCCGCCGAGCGCATCAGCAGCGTTCCTAGTGAAAAAATCAAAAGATCGCTGATTCGGGGTTGACCGTCAGATGCAATCCATAGTGCCCACAAGGTCGGCCACAGCAGTAACAGGGTGCCGATCGGTCGATGCATTCTTGTCAGCAGCCAGTATTCGCGCAGTCGTGAAGCCATGATGGTGGCAGCCTTTCACTCACTAAGCCTGGTCAGCGATGTTGTCATTTAAGCGGCGACTTGAGCGCGGTGCGACCGTTCGATTCGCGCAGGCCGCCCTCAATCACACTAATCGGGGGCACGACACTTTCTTCGGCGTCTTGTGTTTTGAGGTTGCCATCCAGTTTGCTCTTTGATGGCTGTGATGGCGCAGGATTCATGGCTGGCGCTCGTTTAACAACCAACCCAGCGTCGCTATATTGCTGCAGACGTTTGGGGCCAACGCCAGGAACTCGCTCTGAAAAATCGCGTAAATCTTTAAAGGGCTTTTTTTGTCGTGCCTGAATAATTTTTTGTGCTGTTGCCGGCCCGATACCGGCAATGCTTTGCAATTGGTCCTCACTTGCGGTGTTTGCATCGATTAGCGTATTTGCAAGGCTCGTACCCAAGCAAAGTCCGAATAACAAAAAGATCAGGCCACATAGCGACACATCCAGCCGATACATTTTGTGATTAATCATGGCTATAGACCTTTGGTGAAGACTTATCACTCACCATCGTTCAGCGAGCGAGTACTAGATTTGAGAACGATGCCGAGATTGTTCGGATGGATCAATTGTCGCGCTGACGTAGGCTTCAACACCTTCAGCTACCGGCATGAATCGGTAATCACAGCCTGCCTCTCGAAGCCGGGTGATATCGGCTTGTGTGAAGCTTTGGTATTTACCCTTGAGATCCTCGGGGAAGTCGAGGTACTGAATGAGGCCTTGCTGCTGCATGCTTTCGAGCGATAGGGCTTTATGGCCTTCCCGAACGAGATGAGCATTGATGACTGATTGTGCTAGTTGATTAAACGATGCTGCAACACCAGTACCCACATTAAAAATGCCACTGACCTGAGGATGTTCATACATCCAGCAATTGATTTGGGCTACATCTTGCACTGCAATGAAATCGCGCTGCTGCTCGCCGGCATCCCAATCATTGTGTGCGCCGAAAAGTCTTACCTGGCGTTGAGACTTCCATTGCTGCATGTGATGAAAAGACACCGACGCCATCCTCCCTTTATGCGCCTCACCAGGTCCGTAGACGTTGAAGTAGCGAAGGCCAACAATCGGGGCGGTCGTAGCGCCAAGTCGACGTCTTACCACCTGATCGAAGAGCCATTTAGAGTAACCGTAGACGTTTAGTGGTGCCTCATAGCGCGGATCTTCCTTGAAGGTGCTCGAGTTACCGTAGGTTGCCGCTGACGATGCGTAAATAAGGGGGATGCGCTGCTGCTGGCAAAAGTCTAAGAGATGGATCGAATAATTATAATTGTTATTCATCATGTATCGACCGTCAGACCCTGTTGTGTCCGAGCACGCTCCTTGATGAAAAACAGCATCAATTTTTCCTAATTGTTGCAGCCGCCCAAGTAATTCGGTTTTATCCATATAGTCGGCGATATCGAGCATAACAAGGTTGCGAAACTTGTCGCCTTTGGTCAAATTGTCAACCGCCAAAATTGCCCTCTCGCCCCTTTGGTTGAGTGCCTTAACAACTTGGGACCCAATAAATCCAGCAGCTCCCGTGACAATAATCATGTGAATAGCTCCTCGCGACTACATACGGCAGTGCCAAGTTTGCCCACGACAATGCCGGCAGCCTTATTGGCTAAAGGGACAGCTTCTCGAAGCGTTTTTCCGCTTGCTAGAACCATTGCCAGGACGGCAATCACCGTGTCTCCGGCTCCTGACACGTCGAAAACCTCACGGGCAAGTGCGGGCACGTCGATGCGCCCCTGTTGATCAAACAAAGTCATACCTTCTTCAGAGCGCGTTAAAAGTATCGCTTCAAGTTCTAGATGAGCGATCAAATTGCTAACGCTTTGTTGCAAATCCTCTTCATCTTTCCAGCGCCCAATGATGGCTCGGAGCTCAGAGCGGTTGGGCGTTATCACGCTTGCGCCTCGATACGCACTCCAGTCATCCCCTTTAGGGTCGACGAGAACTGGCAGCGAACCCGAACGCACAAAAGAGCGCTGCTGTCGAGCAATCGTAATTAATCCTTGAATCTCACCGAGCATCCCCTTGCCATAGTCAGAAAGCACAATCGCCCCGCAGTCAGCGATATGACTTGCAACGAGCTTATTACGCTGCTCAATGAGATGCTCCTGCGGCCTTGCTTCAAAATCGGCACGGAGTAATTGCTGCTGCCTGCCGATCATTCTAAGTTTAACAATCGTTGGCTGATCCGGATCACATAAGAGTAAATCCTCGATCCCTGCCTCAATACTGAGTCTTTTGATTGACGCTGCTGCATCATCTGCCCCTAGCGCACCAATAAGCGAACAGGTACCCGCCAAAGCGGTAATGTTTCGGGCAACATTTGCAGCGCCTCCTAGTCGCTCTTCGATGCGTTCTACTTTTAAGACTGGTACGGGTGCCTCCGGCGAAATGCGGTCAACCTCGCCAAACCAGTAACGATCAAGCATGACGTCACCGACCACAAGCACGCGACGCGGTGAGCATGAGTCTGCACTAAAAGAAGTTTGCGCCATAAATGATCTACTTTTTGTCTGGATGTCTACGATCAATTCAATGCGCGTTCGTCGGCACGTTGTGGCGCATAACGATCCCATTGATTACAGCCAGGGCACTGCCAATAGTGGCGGTTCGCCTGAAAGCCACAGTGTCGGCAGACATAGCGCGCTGAGCGGCTGGCAAGTGGCTCAAGCATGAGCCTTACGGCCCTGAGCATCGCTCCATCATCGAGGGGTATGCTTTCTCGGCGCTTCAGATGGGCGAGCAAGGAAAGCGAGCCTTTGTGATGGGCTTGGTGTTGTGTGAGAAAGCGCAAGCAGGCTTGTTCTCCTTGCTGAGCTTGCAGGTATGCGAGCAATGGCGCGAGCAGATCGTAAGACGGCTCTATGACGTAGGCTTTCTCGAGCGCCGCAAATCGGTCTATTTTAGACAACACTGCACCTTCGCTAGAGTCCTGACTTGTGTCTTTCATACAAAGCCATCGATCGGCAAGCCTCGCCGCATGCTCGGGCCAGCGCTCGAGCACCGCCATGGCCATGTCATCGGCTTTTTCTTGATCGCAGAGACCGATGTGTATGAGGCATTCGTCGATCCAGGCTCTGGGATGATCAGGATCTTGTGCTTTCGCCTCTTGGAGTGCTTTGGATGCGTCGCTGTGATTGCCTTGCTGGAGGGCAAGCTGGGCAATTTCTGCGAGCAGATGGGCCAGTAACTGAGGGCCCGGCACGTCTTGCTGCGTTGGCGTTGCTTTGGCGAGCATGGCCTTTGCAATCGAAAGTGCCAGGGGCCAATCACGAACGCGTTGGGCCAAGTCAAGGCGAAGTTTTTGCGCCTCGTATGCCAGTGGACTGTCACTTAAACTTTGCAATGATTGTTCGGCGCGGTCAAAGAGTCCGGCTTTGATGTAGTCAAGTGCAAGTTCGCGCAGCAGCTCGGCGCGTTTTTCGGGGCTTAAATCCTGTCGAGCGAGGAGGTTTTGGTGCACTCGGATGGCGCGGTCAGTTTCACCTTTGCGGCGAAACAAATGCCCTAGGGCCAGATGCAACTCGAGGCTGTCTGGTTCTTTGCGCACTAAATCGGTAAAGGCATCGATCGCTCTCACTTGGTCATCACCAAGCAGTGATTGCAGGCCACGGAGGTAAGCTTCTGGCAGCGCTGATTTTGAATCTGATGTTTGCTTAGACGATTCTTTTCGCGAAGCTAGCCATCCCAGTGCGAAGAACAAGGCGGCTCCCGGGAGCCACCAAAAGTCAAACTCCATGGGGCCGATCAGGCAGTGCTACCGGGGTATCGGCTACCCGTTCGAGTCGTCTATCGCCTGCTAAACCAGCCATAGACATTTGTTCAGCGGAGCTCTCAGATGACGCCTGCTTACTTATCGTTTTTTTGAGCTTGTCGATTTCGCGTCGTTGGGAGAACAACTTTGGCGTGAGGGCAAGCAGTCCGACGATCATGCCGGCAGCGAAAAATCCTGCAAGAAAAACTACCAAGGGGGCGCGCCAAACGGTGTCAAAGCCTATGAATTGGACTTGAACAATGTCTGCATTGGCGAGCGCAAAGCCCAGCACAATCAAAAAAAACAAGGCCCGGATAAACCACTGCAAGGAGCGGATCATCATTAGCTCGCTGCTTGGTCGACGCGCTGCCTCAGTTCTTTGCCAGGCTTAAAGTGGGGGACGCGCTTTTCGGGTACTGAAACAGCTTCTCCCGATTTCGGGTTGCGGCCAGTACGCGGAGGTCTTGTGGACAGCGCAAAGCTGCCGAATCCGCGAATCTCGATCCTTCGACCCTCGACGAGTGTTCGGGTCATTGCATCGAGCAAGGTTCGAACGGCGAGTTCGGCATCTCGGGCAGCAAGTTGAGG
>OMIE01000077.1 GCA_900299025.1 Burkholderiaceae bacterium | reverse complement strand
GTGGGGATCGGTCCCGCTTCGTCGATTGGACGGCCAAGCACATCCATAATACGGCCGAGCGTCGCTGTACCGACGGGCACCGAAATAGGAGCGCCAGTGGATTTAACGGGCATGCCTCGGCGCAAGCCGTCCGAGGAGCCCAGGGCGATAGTGCGCACAACGCCATCACCTAACTGCTGTTGAACCTCGAAGGTTAAGCCCTTCTCTGCGAGACTTGCGCCTGAATCATCAAGCGTTAGAGCCTCGTATACCTTAGGCAGAGATTCGCGTGGAAATTGAATGTCGACGACTGCGCCGATGCACTGGACGATGGTTCCTTGGCTCATGATGCTTGTCCTGACGAAAATCGTTGGAAAAATCCGAAGATTGAATGAAACGAAGAGTTAATACGCATAAACCTAAACAGCGGCCGCCCCACTAACAATTTCGGAAAGCTCTTTGGTGATGCTAGCCTGCCGCGCCTTGTTGTATGACAGTTGTAAATCATCGATAACTTTTTTGGCGTTGTCAGACGCCGCCTTCATCGCCACCATCCGAGCACTTTGCTCAGAGGCCATGTTTTCAGCAACTGCCCCGTAAACTAGCGCTTCTATAAAGCGAGTGAGCAATTCGTCGAGCACGGTGACTGCGTCGGGCTCGTAAATATAATCCCAACCATATTTACGTGGTGGTATGTCGCCAAGCCGATCCGAAGAGAGTGGTAACAATTGCTCGATGACTGGTTCTTGCTTCATCGTGTTGATAAAGCGGGTATATGCCAAGTAAACGGCATCGATTTCGCCTTTGCTGTATGCGTCAAGTTGTACTTTGACAGCACCAATGAGGCGTTCGAGGTGAGGCGTATCGCCTAATTGCACGACATGGGATACGACGTTGACACCGACTCGGTTCAAAAAGCCGAAACCCTTATTACCAATCGCCGTTGCCTGAACCTTGACATTGTCTTGCTGAAGCTGTCGAAGTTTCTGGGTCGCCGCGCGCAGAACGTTTGTGTTGAGACCTCCGCAAAGTCCCTTATCGGTTGTAACCAAAATCATCCCAGCGGCCTTCATATCACCATGCTTTACGAGGTAAGGATGGCGGTACTCTGGGTTGGCCTGCGATAAATGCGCGGCGATAATTCGAATCTTATCTCCATAAGGACGAGCAGCCCGCATCCGCTCCTGCGCCTTACGCATTTTCGATGCGGCGACCATTTCCATCGCTTTGGTGATCTTGCGCGTGTTTTGCACGCTCTTGATCTTGGTTCGAATCTCTTTGCTGCTTGGCATAAAAGGCTCCTGGCTTACCTTACCTCGGAAACGCTATAAGAGCGCGGTGAACCCGGCTGATCAATAAGCCCCGGACTGCTTGAAATCCTTCAAGCAAGTGTGCAACGCTGCCTCCACTTCCTTGGAGAATTTCTTCTCTGTTTCCATGGTGTTTACGAGACTTGCGTGTTTGCTTTGAGCAAATTCTTGCAATGCCTTCTCGGCGGCCAGTGCCTTTGGCACCTCAATATCATCGAAGTAGCCGTTGTTGACCGCAAACAAAGTGAGCGCCATCGCCCAAACGGGAAGCGGCTTGTACTGAGCCTGCTTCATCAACTCGGTCACCAGACGTCCACGCTCCAATTGCTTGCGGGTAGCATCATCAAGATCTGAGGCGAACTGAGCAAAAGCTGCAAGCTCTCTGTACTGCGCAAGCGCGAGTCGAACCCCGCCCCCGAGCTTTTTAATCAGATCGGTTTGCGCTGCTCCCCCCACGCGCGATACCGAAATACCGGCGTTAATCGCGGGACGAATACCGGCATTGAACAGATCGGTTTCCAAGAATATCTGTCCGTCGGTAATCGAAATCACATTCGTAGGAACGAAGGCCGACACATCACCCGCTTGGGTTTCAATGACAGGCAACGCAGTCAGCGAACCGGTCTTACCTTTGACCTCACCCTTGGTGAAATGCTCGACGTATTCTTCGTTGACCCGTGCCGCACGCTCAAGCAGACGCGAGTGCAGGTAAAACACATCGCCTGGGTAGGCCTCACGACCAGGGGGTCTGCGCAACAGGAGCGAAATCTGACGGTAAGCCCAAGCCTGCTTGGTTAAATCGTCGTAAATGATGAGCGAGTCTTGGCCACGATCGCGGAAGTACTCTCCCATCGTACATCCCGAATAAGCCGCTAAATATTGCATAGCCGCGGATTCGGATGCTGAAGCTGCAACGACGATTGTGTAATCCATCGCCCCAAATTCTTCAAGCTTTCTGACCACGTTAGCGATGGTTGATGCCTTTTGACCGATCGCTACATACACGCAAATCAGATCTTTGCCCTTTTGATTGATGATGGCATCGATCGCAACTGCCGTCTTACCGGTTTGGCGGTCGCCAATGATAAGTTCGCGCTGACCGCGGCCGATCGGCACCATAGCGTCGATCGACTTCAAGCCGGTCTGGACAGGTTGCGACACGGAGCGTCTTGCGATCACCCCAGGGGCGACCTTCTCAATCACATCGGTCATCTTGGCGTTGATCGGGCCTTTGCCATCGATTGGCTCGCCGAGTGCGTTGACCACACGGCCGATGAGCTCGGGACCGATGGGCACTTCAAGAATGCGGCCCGTTGTCTTGACCGTCATACCTTCGGTGAGATTTTCGTACTCACCGAGCACGACTGCACCCACTGAGTCACGTTCGAGGTTTAGTGCCAGACCAAAGATCCCACCAGGAAATTCGATCATCTCACCTTGCATCACTTCGGAGAGACCATAAATCCGAACGATACCGTCGGTGACCGAGACGATGGTCCCCTGATTGCGCGTGTCAGCGCTTACTTGCAGATTTTGAATCTTGCTCTTGAGCAGTTCGCTAATTTCAGCTGGATTGAGTTGCATGAGACATTCTCCTGAATACTGTTTAGAGCCTGACACCAAAAGGTATCAGCCTATCTGCAAGCTGCATCCCGCAGGCAAGCTCGCCCGATCCCATCGAGCACGAGCCTGTGTCGAACCAACAAAGCCTTGTTGGACTCAACGTAGTGCGTCTGCAAGTTGCGAAACTTTTCCTCGAATCGATGCATCGATCAACTCATCACCGATCCGAATCACCACGCCCCCGATGAGTGCATCATCGATGTCGACGGAAACCTTTACGTTCCGGCCATATTTGTGTTTGAGGACATCAACGATGGACTGTTGCTGCAGCGCATCCATGGCAAAGGCAGAGGTAATGTGCGCGTCTAACACCTGCTCGTGGGCGTTGCGTAAGGTTTCGAAGGCCTCTGCTAGCGCAGAAGCGACCCCTAACCGCTCGTTATCGACCAAGAGCTGTATAAAGTTTTTTTGCTCACCGCTGTAGGCGCCACAGACTTCCGCCAGTGCTAAAGACAACTTATCCGAAGCAAGCGCTGGATTTGCAAGTAGTCGTTTGGTAGCGGGGTCCTGGAGGCCAGCAGCGAGTCTTGCGATCATCCGGGACCAACCCGCAAGATCGGCAGCCTGCCTGGCTTGTTGGAAGGCTGCCTCGGCATATGGCCTGGCAATGGTTGATGGCTCTGCCATGATCTTCAGCCCTTACCGAAGTTCGGTCTTAAGGTCTGCCAAGAGCTGGGCGTGCGCACGCGCGTCAACCTCCCGGCGCAAGATCCTTGTTGCCCCAGCAACCGCCAACTGGGCAACCTCTTCGCGAAGATGATCCTTGACACGCTGCGCGGCGAGATCAGCCTCTGCTTCGGCCGCTTTACGTGCTTCCGCAACGATTCTCGACGCGTCAGCTCGCGCCTGTTCCATAAGAACCGCGGCTTGTCGCTCAGCAGCGGTACGAAGCTCTGCTGCCCCGGCCCGTGCGTTTTTGATCTCTTCTTGCACCCTCAGCTCAGCAGCAGCAAGATCTGCCTTTGCTCGATCGGCTGCGGCAAGGCCGTCAGCAATACGCCGAGACCGTTCGTCGAGCGCTTTGGTGATCGGCGGCCAGACGAAACGAGCCGTAAACCACCAAAGGATGATGAAGACCACAATTTGAATGATGAGCGTCGCATTAATGTTCACGACGGACTCCCTGCAGTGAGGTAAATGAACCGACAGTGGACGAGGGCAAACAAAGCCCTACGATCACTTGAAGGGGTTTGCGAAGGCAAACATCATCGCGATACCAACACCGATCAGGAACGCCGCGTCAATCAGACCTGCCAGCAGGAACATCTTGGTTTGCAGCTGGTCCATCAATTCAGGCTGACGTGCTGCACCTTCCATGTAACGGCCGCCCATGATGCCGATCCCGATCGTGGCCCCCAAAGCCCCAAGACCGATAATCAAACCTGCAGCGAGCGCTACTAATGCCGTGTTATCCATAATGACTCCTGTTGAAAAAACGTGAAACGCGTGGTCTCTGGTGGTTAAAAAAGCGAAGCAAAACTCTCTTAGTGCGCCTCATGCGCCTGGCCCAGGTAAACCAAGGTCAGCATCATGAAAATAAAGGCCTGAAGCGT
Organism: Burkholderiaceae bacterium; assembly: GCA_900299025.1. Lineage (GTDB taxonomy): Bacteria > Pseudomonadota > Gammaproteobacteria > Burkholderiales > Burkholderiaceae_E > UBA3064. The sequence goes on along the minus strand of OMIE01000077.1, from coordinate 8,607 downwards.
GATAATCAAAATGTGAAAAATGGCCCAAGCCGAACCGGCAAGGATATGGCCGAACCCGAGCAAGATGCCGCCGACACTCAGGCTGAATGTTGCACCCATGAGCGCAATCAACATAAAGACCAATTCACCGGCGAACATATTGCCAAAAAGTCGCATGCCGAGGGAAATGGTTTTGGCCGCATATTCAACAAGCTGCAGTGCGAAATTAATCACACCAAGAATGAGCGCAAGGAGAGGATTTTTTGATGTCCCAAAGGGCGCTGTAAATAACTCGTGGAAGAATCCACCCGGGTGCTTGATTTTGATGCCGTAATAAATCGATGAGCTTAAGACCACAATCGACATCGCCAACGTGGCATTCAAGTCGGCGGTCGGCACGATTCGCATGTAATGAATACCAAGAACCAGACCAATCTCGGGGAGTAGATCGAGTGGCAGTAAATCGAGGGCATTCATGAGGAAGATCCACACGAATGAGGTGAGCGCGAGCGGCGCAATGTAGGTGAGATCACCTTTAACAATAGACCGGGCCTGCTCATGAACAAACTCGAGAATAGCCTCAACAGCGCCGACGAAGCGACCCGGGGCGTCGACTCGAACCTGTCTAGCAGCACTCCACAACATACCCATACCGATAACAGCCATGAGCACCGAGTAAACAACAGTATCAATGTTGATCACTGAGAAATCAACAATAGAAGCCTGCGCCTTACCTGTGGTGTTCAGATGCGTAAGGTGGTGGACGATGTATTCGGTCGCATTTTGCGGACCAGCACCAGCTGCCATAAAGTCCTCTCGAGCCCCTGTTGTTATTTTCACACCGACTTGTTCTGCAAGTCAGCGACCATTTCCCGCTTTCTGACGTATCAGCATCGGTACTAACCATGGCGCGTTGGCTGCAAGCACAATGCCCGCAATCATCGCAGGCCAAACCAGCCACACGACATATACCGCTGCAATCGCCATCAAACCTATGGTTGCAAGCAGTTTCACCAGTTCACCAACAAAAAAAACTGTCGGATACGAATCACTGGACCCACCTCGATTCGCCGATAGACGAATGGCAAAGAGCAGGTTGGGCAACACAATGCAAGTGCCGCCAATGAAGGCACTGACTGCAACTTCCCAACGCTGCGTGGCCAAACACCCCATCGCCAAAGCGACAACCGCAAGTGTTTGATGAACAATAGCCCGAAACATAACCGCTGTTTTCTATTGCCACTGTTTACCGCAACGAGTGCGAAGTGTAGGGGTATCAGACAAGCAGGTCAACCATGCGAAAGTCTTATGGCTATAGATAGGAGTACCGCTTTGGTTTTTCATAGAATCGACAGGCCAAGTTTTTGCAAGAGACCTTCGAAATGCTCGGCATCGGCAAACTCTATTTGCAAGCTACCTTTACCACGACTGCCCAGCTTAATTTGAACGCGCGTCGCAAGGGCGTCGGAGAGTTGCTCCTCGAGGCGCTGATGATCGCGTGCAGCACCTTGCTGCAACTGTGCTTGACTGCCCGCATACTGGCCATCCTCGCGCAAGGTCTTGGTCACCAGGCGTTCACACTCGCGCACGGATAAGCGCTTTTGTACCACTTCATGCGCAAGCTGAATTTGTCTTGCGCGATCAAGCGCAAGCAAGGCTCGTGCGTGCCCCATATCAAGGTCTGCGGCAAGCAACATGGTCTGCACGGGTTCGGCCAGCTGCAAGAGTCTCAACAAGTTCGAAGTGGCCGACCTTGAGCGCCCCACCGCTTTAGCAACCTGCTCATGGCTGTAACCAAACTCTTCGACGAGGCGCTTGAGGGCTTGCGCTTCTTCGAGCGGGTTGAGATCCTCACGCTGAATATTTTCAATTAAGGCAAGCGACAAAGCTTGTTCGTCAGCCACTTCTTTGACAATCACAGGCACGGTTTCAAGCCCCGCTAATCGAGCAGCGCGATATCGCCGCTCGCCTGCAATAATTTCAAAGCGAGCCCTCGATTCGTCGCTCGCGCTTGTCAAGGGCCGCACCACGATGGGCTGCATGATGCCGTGCTGGATGATTGAGTCGGCAAGTTCCTGCAGGGCCTGCTCATCCATCCGGGTTCGTGGCTGATAACGGCCTGCCTGCAGTTTATTGAGGGCTAGATGCCTTAGCTCGCTTTCTGCTGCCGGCGCCGGGTCTGTTCCGAGCAAAACGTCAAGGCCTCGGCCAAGACCTTTGGGACGTTGTTTATTGGCTAGCAATGGGGACTCCTTTTGCACAAATGGATGCACAAATTTTTCAGCAAATGTTTATACAAATGCTTCACAAAGTTGACAGACGTTCGAGTAATTCTGCACCGAAACTTGTGTAAGCCTTTGCACCTCTTGAGCTCGGATCGAAGACAATGCCTGGCATCCCATGGCTTGGGGCTTCGGCAAGGCGGACATTGCGGGGGATGACGGTTTGGAAGACCTTATCGCCAAAGTGCTCGGCCAATTGCTCTGAAACCTGTTGTGCGAGTGTGATTCTTGCGTCGAACATCACACGAAGTAGGCCTAGCATGCTCAACTGAGGATTAAAGTTCAATTGAACTTTTCGGATGGTGTTGACGAGATCGGACAAGCCCTCAAGTGCGTAATACTCACACTGCATCGGAATAATGACTCCATGTGCAGCACATAGCGCATTAAGTGTCAGCATCGATAAAGAGGGCGGGCAATCAATCAGAATCAGCTCATCATGGCGATCGGCCATGGAATCGATGGCTTGTTTGAGTCGTTGCTCACGATCGGCTAAGTCGACTAGTTCAAGTTCGGCAGCGGCAAGGTCGCGATTGGCCGGTAGTAAGTCGAAGCCAAATTCGGTTGCGCACCGCACCGATCGTGCAGTTTCAAGGCCAAGAAGCACTTGATACACCGAACGGCTTAAGCCTCGTTTGTCAATGCCACATCCCATGGTGGCGTTTCCCTGTGGATCTAAGTCCACCAAGACCACGCGCTTGCCGGCACGCGCCATCGCTGCGGCCGTGTTGACCGCGGTGGTCGTTTTACCAACGCCGCCTTTTTGGTTCACAACGACGAAAATCCAGGCTTTTGACATGCAATGATCTCAGTTAGGGCAATCGTTTGAGCGGCTCGGGCTTACTTCGTCGGCAGGGCAAGGGCGCATGATGACAGCGCAGCGCCTGGCTTCCAAGCCGGGGACATGAAGAGGGATGACCTCAAGTCGCCAATCCTTGAATGAAGCCTTGAACACCTCGATTTCCTGCTCAGGTACCTGGCCCTTCATGGCGCAATAAAACCCCGTGGGGTGTAGCAGATGTTGTGTATTGCTCACAAAGTCGTAGAGACTGGCAAAGGCACGACTCACGATGACATCAAATCCTTCGGCCGGAAGAAGTCCAGCGCCATCGTGGCCGAGCTTTAATGCTTCAAGTCTGGCGTGAACGGTTCGCAACGAAGCCAATTCCATCACTGCGGCGGCCTGACGGACAAATGTAATTTTCTTGTCGACAGCATCGGCAGCAATGATTCGCCACGTGGGCTCGCCCAGGGCCAGCATTAATGCAGGAAGCCCTGCGCCTGTGCCCGCATCGAGTATCGATGGACCGGGAGACTTGTCCTTCCCTGCCAAAGCTTTTCGCAACACAGGCAGGATTGCGAGGCAATCGAGCGCATGATGTGTCCACATACTGGGCTCATCGCGAATAGCGGTAAGGTTGATCCGCTTATTCCAGCGGGAAAGAAGGCCAAGATATCGATCTATGATATTAATTTTAGATCTTATATCGGCCAATCCCATGTTGTTCAAAACCTCCGCGACATGGTGGTGATTCATGGCTTTAGAAGCGATCCAACATAGTTGGGGCAGCACTTTCTGGTTTCGGCCCGGATCAATCTGCGGCAATAACCGCCGCAAGCCATGGCCCCACTGGGCATCAACATGGCTTGTTAGGCCGCTTGAGTTGCGACATTCACTGAAGCGACTTCAAGTTCGCTTGCTGGTGTTTTACGAGCGCGCTTAAGGTGGATCATAAGCAATGAGATCGCAGCCGGCGTAACCCCTGAAATACGAGAGGCCTGACCAAGTGTCGCAGGCCGAACCCGCATGAGCTTTTGCTTCACTTCCACCGATAAGCCCGCCACCTTGTTGTAATCGATGTCATTCGGTAAGGCTGTGCTCTCCTGAGCCTGCTGGCGCTCCACTTCTTGCTGCTGGCGCGCAATATAGCCCTCATATTTAACTTGTATCTCGACTTGCTCGATGACTTGAGCGTCTGCTTGGGGCTCAAGCAACCCAATTGCCTCAAGATCAAGCCTCATGCTAGCGTAGCTTGTTTGGGGTCGCTTGAGCCAGTCCTGCGCCCTTTGATCACGTTCGGGCAGTGCCCTTGCCGGTTTAAGGCTTTGTAAGCGCTCAAGCAGCTTCGGATTAAATCGGATAGCAGCCAAGCGCTGTAAGTCGCCTTCAATCGCTTCTCTTTTTTTACAAAAGGCTGCCCAGCGCTCACTTGCGACCAAACCCATCGCATAAGCGAGTTCGGTCAACCTCAGGTCCGCATTATCCTCGCGGAGTGATAAGCGAAATTCCGCGCGGCTTGTGAACATACGATAGGGTTCACTCACACCTCGCGTAGTCAGATCGTCGACTAGCACGCCCAAATAGGCTTGATCGCGCCTGGGCCACCACGGAGCGAGATCGGTAACCCGTCGCGAAGCATTCAGACCGGCGAGCAAACCCTGTGCGGCCGCTTCTTCGTAGCCGGTGGTGCCGTTTATCTGTCCGGCGAGAAACAAACCCTCGATAGCTTTTGATTCGAGCCAGGGGTGCAAGCCTTGCGGGTCATAGTAATCGTATTCGATCGCATATCCGGGTCGCAAGATATGAGCGCTTTCCAGTCCAACAATAGACCTTACTAAGGCGAGTTGAACATCAAAAGGAAGACTCGTCGATATGCCGTTTGGGTATATCTCAGTCGTTTGCAAACCTTCGGGCTCAAGAAATACCTGATGAGCGTGCTTATCAGCAAAGCGATGAACCTTATCTTCCACCGACGGGCAATATCGAGGCCCTACCCCTTCGATCACGCCAGTGAACATTGGCGAACGATCAAGGCCGCCTCGAATAATGGCGTGGGTGTTTTCATTAGTGTGGGTAATCCAACAAGGTCTTTGTGACGGATGCTGTTCAGGACGCCCCAAAAAAGAAAACACTGGGATTGGCGAGGAATCGCCATCTTGTCGTTCGCAGCGTGAAAAATCGATACTTCGCGAGTCCAGTCGGGGAGGCGTTCCTGTCTTTAATCGGCCCCGGGGCAGGTTCATCTCCGCGAGTCGTTGGGCAAGACGCAAGGCAGGCGGGTCGCCAGCGCGTCCCGCCGCATGCTGCTCCAAGCCCATATGAATGCGGCCGTTCAAAAAAGTCCCCGCGGTAATCACGATCGCTTTGCCGTAAAACCGAATCCCGCTTTGGGTGAGCACACCGCACGCTCGGCCACCTTGTGCACGCTCATTGAGCAAAACATCATCCACCGCCTGTTGAAATAGCCACAGATTTTCCTGGCGCTCAAGGCGTTGGCGAATCGCGTTGCGATAGAGCACCCGATCGGCTTGTGCCCTTGTGGCTCTCACGGCAGGACCTTTACTTGAGTTCAGGATCCGAAACTGAATGCCCGCCTCATCGGTAGCCTCGGCCATTAAGCCGCCCATTGCGTCGATTTCTCGCACCAAATGGCCTTTACCGATACCGCCAATCGAGGGATTGCACGACATTTGGCCTAGTGACTCAAGTTGATGGGTCAAAAGCAGCGTCTTCGAGCCCATACGGGCGCTAGCAGACGCAGCCTCGGTGCCAGCATGGCCGCCACCCACCACGATCACATCAAATTGCTCGGGATAGTCCATACAAATCCTTTTGCGTGGTCAAGGGCTGATCTGGTTGCGAGGCCCTTACCGCTGCAACAAATTATCGGCTTGCTTTAGCAAACTGCAAAAGCTTAGAGCAGGGCCGCAAGTCTACCTCGTAGCGACTATGTTTGCGATCTCTTTCTTGGCAGCGCTTAAGCAGCATCACGCCTTTGGTGAATCGCTAAGGTTCTATGAGCGCCCAGGTATTTATTGAGGGCATACAAGGTCTCGACCGGATGTTCCACGTGAAACCCTGATAGCCGGCTAAGCAATCGTACGCTCCTCACTCGAACCTCGCTCTACAAACTCGGCCTCTTAATGCCAGCTTCTAGTCAACGATGGGTTTGCTGAGCGACCTCTTCTTTCGACATTGTCATCGACTTGCCCGGTCGAGCACCGAAGTTCATCGAAGCCCACTACCCTCTTGCTTCGATGACTTGTCGTTTCACGTGAAACAAATCACCCGCAAGGCTCGCGGTCGACAACTACATCATCAAAGATCTCACCATGCGAGCTATGGCCAAGGACGCGGTCAGCCCAGGCGACTCGATACCAAGCAGTTGCACAAGGCCTGGAAAACCATGGCTCTCTGGCCCTTCGATACGAAAATCATGCGCAGACTCGCCTGGCGCTTGCAACTTGGGGCGAATACCTGCGTACGCAGGCTGCAGAGCATCATCAGCAAGCCCTGGCCAGTAGCTTCGAATCTCGTGATAAAAGGATTCGCAACGCCTTGGGTCAACATCGTAATCTTCATGGTCTACCCACTCAACGTCGGGGCCAAAACGTCCCTGGCCAGCTAAATCAAGCGTGAGATGGACACCCAAGCCCGCTTCGTTGGGCATCGGATAAATCAAGCGACTAAAAGGGCAGCGCGAAGCCAGAGAAAAATAATTGCCCTTAGCAAAATACAAAGGAGGCTGACTGAGTTTAGGCATACCAGGAATCAGGGACGCAATGCGGTTGGCCCCAAGCCCGGCAGCATTGATAACCTGCTTTGCATGAAAACAATGAAGTTCACCAGGCAAATCAGGCAAGCGAGTTACTGCGTTTCCTGCAAGCCTTAACTGTGCTGGGTCCAAGACCTTAAAGCTCACCTCCCAAGACTGATCGGCTAAGGGCTGCAAGGACTGAACCACGCTTAATTGAGCAAGCATCGCTTCATGATCTTGGGCCTCGCCGAGCAGTGCGAGCATCAAACCATGACTGTCGATAATCCCGGTGCTCGGCGACTCTAGGGCGGCCACGCAGGCCAGCGCAGGCTCTTTGCTTTTAGCCTCCTCAGCCGTCATGGCACGCACATCATCAACCCCGTTGGCATGGGCCTTCTTTAGAATAGCTTCAAGACCTGGGAGCTGCGCGATTTCGCTAGCAACAATGAACTTGCCACAACGACGATGGGATACGGATCGCGCTTGCACATACTCGTAGAGCAAATGCTTGCCTTCCACACAAAGCTTGGCTTTAAGAGAGCCTGCCGGGTAATAAATGCCCGCGTGGATGACTTCACTGTTGCGCGAACTTATCCCGAATCCAATATCGGCACTGGCCTCGACGATGACCACCTCTTTGCCTTCGCGCGCCATCTCACGAGCACAGGCAAGACCAACCACGCCGGCGCCAATCACCAAACAATCGATTGTTTCCATATTGAAGCGATCCTAGGAAGCCGAGCGCCGCGCTTGCAACATCCAAGCGGCTGCACGCTCTGCAATCATGAGCGTGGGTGCGTTGGTATTGCCCGAGGTAATCGTCGGCATGACCGATGCATCGGCCACCCTTAGCCCTCGAACCCCGTGGCAGCGCAATTGGGCATCAACCACAGCACTTGGATCGGAGGCAGGTCCCATTTTTAAGGTGCCCACGGGATGGAAAATCGTCGTCCCCACCTTACCTGCTGCTTCCACCAAGGCCTCTTCGCTTTCATACTGGGGACCAGGAAGATATTCCTGCGGACGATAGGCAGCTAATGGCGCCTGATTAACAATGCCTCTCGTCACGCGTATGGCGCTCGCTGCAACCTGTCGATCGTCATCGGTGGCCAGGTAGCATGGATCAATTTGTGGTTGTGCGAGGCTGCTGGGATGGTTGATATGTACGGACCCCCTGGAGCTTGGCCTAAGGTGACAAACCGAGGCGGTAAAGGCGGGAAAGTCGTGAAGTGGTTCGCCAAAGCGTTCTAGCGACAAAGGCTGGATATGGTACTCAAGGTCAGCACGGTCGACCGAGGCTGACGAGCGGGTGAAGACGCCCATTTGGCTTGGTGACATCGTGAGCGGACCGGTTCTGAATAATAAGTATTCCAATCCCATGGCGGCGCGTCCCCACCAATGCTTGGCTTGCGCATTGAGGGTTTTCACACCCGAAACTTTGTAAATCAGTCTTAACTGCAAATGGTCCTGAAGATTCTCGCCAACGCCGGCAAGACGATGCCTGGGCCTTATCCCCATGCCCGAGAGGCGCTCGACTTGGCCCAGGCCGGATCGTTCCATAATTTGGACCGAACCAATGGCGCCAGCACACAGGACTATCTCAGCACGAGCCCCAACCCTCACAGGATCTGAAAGTATCTCACTGCCTTGCAGGCCTGCGCGTTGACTGCGGTTTCGGTACTGAACCCCAATCACTTTGCAGCTATCTAGAGGATCAAAAATTAGATGATCAACCACAGCCTGACTAATAACTGTCAAGTTAGGGCGCGACAAGGCAGGCTCTAAGAAGGCTTTGCTTGCATTCCAGC
>OMIE01000076.1 GCA_900299025.1 Burkholderiaceae bacterium | reverse complement strand
AGGGTTTACCTTCGACTTCGAGCCCGATCATCACAAAGTGCCCGTTACGAAATCTTAAACTGTCGTGGCGGCTTGTTTTGAAGGAAAAAAGCGTATCGTTCCAATGATGAACATCAAGAATTTGAACTTCACTAAAGCTTGCCATCACATCAACTCTCTTGAAACTAACGTTCTAAGTCATCATCATGAACACGATGCGCACACAGTTGTGGATGCTTCCCAGAGCTACGAATACTGACTGTAAAACTGTTTGGCAAGCAGGTACCAAGTTTGGTTCCTCTGAAGGCTCCTCTATACACCACCCGAATCACCACGTTTGAGAATCATGCCTGCGGCTGCGGTTGATTGATCATGTTCGTGAATTAGGGCGAAGCTTCCCAGTTCTCTCGAGATCTCATAGGGCAATGCAAAAATAGGCGCTTGAAGCTCAATTTGCATCACCCCAATCGTATTTGCGGTAATAACTCCATCGCATGGTTCAAAATACATGGTATTAATATTGAGAACTTTATCAACACTGACAATCCGAGCCTTTAGCCGCTTTGTACCGTGTTGTATTTCATACCGACGCTGTAGATTAAGCGCTTCATCATCGAGCCAGCAAAATTTGGCATGAAATGCCTGCATGAGTCCTTCTTCCAGCAACACTTTTGCACCAAGGAGAGTATCTCCGCGCCCAAGATCGAGTTCCTTGTCTAGGATTAGGGCAAGCGGCTCACCCACAACGGTTTGCTCATCTTCTTGCCTTTTGTGTTGCTCATCATGCTGATCTGTACGTGCACCGTCTAACTCAGCGAGGCGCGCTGGAAATAGATCGAGCACTCGCGCCTCTTGGCGTGAGGCAAAGTCAATAAGCCAATCGCCCTTGCGGAGCTGTCCTTGCGCAGCCCATCCAAGATAAGCTCGAATGGGATCTCGTGTCTCACCTTGATCGCGAGCTACGGCCTGGATCGAAAAGACGAGGGGCGCTTGCTCATCGACTCGGTTAAAGTGGGCTTGCTTATGAGCTGATTGTCCTAAAAAATCAAGCAGACAAGGTCCCTTGTACCAGCTCAAATTTGGGCCTGAGGAGCTTACTCCCTCGCCCGTAAGTGCAGAGACTGGAATACAGCCTGCTGGCTTTATCTGAAGCTCATCACACAGCTCAACCACCAAAGCCTCTAACAAGTGGAAAGCCTTGGGATCGAAATTGAGTTGATCCATCTTGTTAATCACAAAGGCGAGCTGAGGAACTTTAATTAGATTGAGCAAGGCCGTATGACGCCGAGTCTGCTTCAGAAGCCCAATTTTGTTTTCTGTAGCAAAGACTTTTCCTGCATCAATGATCACTAGCCCTAGATCTGCCTGGGTGGCCCCAGTAACGAGATTACGCGTGTACTGTTCATGCCCTGGCGCATCGGCAAGAACAAAGCGCGTTGATCCTCGCCTGAAATAGCGATAGGCAACATCGATGGTTATCCCCTGCTCGCGTTCTGACTCTAAACCATCGGTCAGTAAGGCTAAATCGATTTGCGCATCGCTTGCGATGGTTCTTGAATGTCGGGCGCCTGCGGCCGCTTGAAGTTGGTCGATGGTTACTGCCTTTGATTCAATCAGAATGCGACCGATCAAGGTACTCTTGCCATCATCGACGCTACCTGCAGTAATGAGGCGCAGAAGGTTTCCACCTGGGTGAAGCGGCTCATCGGATCGCATGATCAAAAGTAACCTTCGCGCTTTCTGCGCTCCATGGAGGCCTCACTTGTTTTATCGTCTCTACGCGTTGCACCGCGCTCACTAAACAGAGCAGCTCGGGTTTCATCAATGATTTCCTCTACCGTACTTGCATCGCTAGTAACAGGACAGGTGCAGCTCATATCGCCTACAGTTCTAAACCGCACCATTCGCATTTCAATCATTTCAGGTGAAGTTGCGGGCGTTAATGGTGTAACGGGAACCAATAAATCTCTCTCGGGTACAACCGCACGCAGGTGTGCAAAGTAAATAGTAGGCAGCGCTAGACGCTCACGCTGTATGTACTCCCATATATCAAGCTCGGTCCAATTTGAAAGGGGAAATACTCTCAGGTGCTCGCCCTTTGCAATCTTCCCGTTATATAAATTCCATAATTCAGGTCGCTGCTTCTTAGGGTTCCACTGACCAAACCGATCGCGAATCGAAAATACACGTTCCTTGGCCCGCGATTTCTCCTCATCGCGTCGCGCGCCGCCCAAAAGAGCATCAAAACCCCAGCTCTCGATAGTCTCAAGTAATGTAACAGCTTGTACCTCATTTCTAGAAGCTAGTGGGTTAGCCAACACGACGGAGCCCCGAGCAATTGAGTCGTCGACCTGGCCTATAACGATCGGAGCTGACGTTTGCTTGACAATTTCGTCACGAAAAGAAATAACCTCTGGGAAGTTGTGACCTGTATCGATATGCACAAGTGGGAATGGCAGCGCCAAGGCTCTTGTCCCTAAACAAAATGCTTTCCTCGCGAGGTGAAACAAAACCACCGAATCCTTGCCTGCTGAGAAAAGCAGTGCTGGTCGACTACACTGCGATGCAACTTCGCGAATAATGTGAATTGCCTGAGCCTCGAGCCATTTGAGATGTTCGGAAGACGCGTAAGCGCTTCTGACCCGGGTGCTTGCTACCAAGGGCTCTATCATTGATGAAGCCCACATTCTTTGGAGTCATTGCTCAACCACCACCATCGGCCTGCTCTCAAGTCTTCATGCGCCCTAACCGCCCGAGTGCAAGGTGCGCAGCCAATCGAAGGGTAGCCACGCTCGTGTAGAGGATGAATCGGAATCTTCTGCTGACGAGCGAAGGACCAAACTTCCGCCGTAGACCATTCCACTAAGGGATTGAACTTGGCAATACCTCGAGCATGATCGAATTCCTTATAGGCAATGCTCGCTCGCGTTGCTGACTGTTCCCTGCGCATTCCCGTAACCCAGGCGTCGGCATGTGCAAGCGCCCGACCTAGTGGAGCAAGCTTTCGAACCTCGCAACACTTCTTTCGAAATGACTCGGACAGATAAATGTCGTCATCATGCTGTAGACCCGCGAGCTTTTGAAGCGATTCAGAATCAGGAGCAATTCGCTGAATCGAAACGTCGTAGTGATCCTCAATGTGATCGGCAAATTCTAAGGTCTCGCCAGGCAACCTGCCCGTATCAATTGCAAAGATCGTAATGCCCAATCCAAGGCTTGCAATTCTTTCTACAAGAATGATGTCCTCGATAGAGAAACTACAGGCGAAAGATACCGATTTGTGTTTCGCAGCAATTTGACCCAATTGATCGTCGAGTCGCTTGGCCTTGGCAAGGCGTTCACATTCGCTGCCCCCATATTCAGGCGCCTGCCACCGCTCTGTCATAGGCCGATACGCGCTATTGGAAAAGTTCATTCATCAATCCGAAAGACATAAAGTGCAAAGCAGCCCAAAGCAGCGGGCATCCAGTAGATCGTCCAATCTTGCCCGCCCAGCGCTAAAGCGAAAGCGCTTGCAAAAGAAGCACCAACGGCAAGACCACAGGAGAAACCTATGCCCTTGGGCGTCATCGAATCAGGATCAAAGAGACGCTCTGGAATTTCCGATGGCAATACCGACTTCGCATCGTCATGATCCGTTGAAAGTCTCGCCTTAGATTGGCTAGCTCGTTGCTTCATAAGCGATACCTAATTGCAAAACCGTGATTCTGTTTGGTTTGAATGCACTTGAAAACCGATGTATCGCAATTGCTAATGCGTCAATTCGATTTGCACAAACCGCATGTTCAATGCCATCTTTCGCATAAATCCAAGGCGTAAGCGCATTGCTAAAATGGCAGATCGACAACTCAAGGTAATGAAGGCCTGAGACTCAGTCATGGATGCCATGCAGGACCTGGTTTTTGAAAGAATCGCGGAATTTTTTGCGCTTTTGTCAGATCCGATGCGAATCCGGATCATCCACTGCCTTTGTGATGGAGAGCGTACCGTTACAGATATCGTGGCGCAAACCAAAGGTACCCAAACAAATATCTCTAGACACCTAGGTCAGTTGTACCGGGCAGGTCTGCTAAGTCGAACCAAAAACGGAAACTTTATTCTTTACCGTGTTGCCGATCCTACGGTTCTAACGCTTTGCAGAACCGTTTGCGTACAAGTGGCTGGCATGCAGGACCTCGCTGTTGCGGCGAAGAGGAAACTACTTGGTATTGCCCAGGATTTCGCTAGGTCTGTTGATTAACCGCGGGTTGTCGCGACGACACAAGTCAAGAAAGTGATTAACAAAATTTGGCCTGAAACTGCCTCGCCGCGCAGCCAACAATGTCGTATTGCGAGGGAAAAGGTGAGTCGCGTCGAGAAGCTCTAACGATGAATCAACTTCGGGATCAAATGCCATCGAAGCGATGATGCCTACACCAAACCCCAGTGCGACGTAGGTTTTGATCACGTCTGCATCCATCGCAGCAAGGACAATATTCGGCTGAAGTCCAAGTCCAGCAAACGCGGCATCAATTTTTGGTCGCCCAGTAATGCCCGGAATATAGGTCACAATCGGATAACGTGATAACTGTTCTAACGATACGGCTTTCTGTTTTAGAAGTGGATGAGCTTTAGGAACAATAACCCCGTGGTACCACGCATAAAATGGAAAGGTCTCAAAGGTTTGATCCTCCGCAAGTGCCTCGGTAGCAATGCCAAGCTGTGCCTTGCCCGATCGTACCAACTCGGCGATTTCACTAGGCGTGGCTTGCATCATCGCAAGTCGCACTTTTGGATACAGCATTCGAAAACTATTTATAATCTCTGGCAAGGCATAACGCGCTTGCGTATGCGTCGTCGCAAGAATCAACTCTCCCTCGTCTTGATGGATGAGTGACTGAACGAACGAATCCAAATTATCGGTTTCTTGAACGATCTTTTCCGTAAACCGATAAATCTCTCTGCCTGCTTCGGTGAGACCCAAAATTCGCTTACCTTTTCGGCTTAGCAAGGGAACGCCTAATTCAGCTTCCAATTCGATAATGTGGCGGCTGACACCGGATTGAGACGTGTAAAGCGCTTCGGCAGCTTTGCTTAAGCTGAAGCTAGAAAGCACGGCCTGGCGGAAAATTCGAAGCTGTTGAAGTGTCATGAGAAGTTAAATTTGCCACGGCTTAAAGTCACCGATTTCCGGCATCCTAACGCGAAGTTCTAGTCCAATTTTTCATTAGCTTTTGCAAAATTGTTCTAAGCAATCGGTCACGCTCCGCTTATCCTTGCGCACTTGCTTGCAAGGAACATTTCCTATGTATCAACCCACTTCAAATGACATCCAAGTGCTCCGTGATCGAGCGCGTCAGCTGGGTGCACAGCTCGCGCGCCATCAGCAAGGTCGACTAAGCGACGATGAGCTAAGACCGCTTCGACTTCAGAATGGTCTCTACATACAACGTCATGCACCGATGTTACGCATCGCAATCGCGTACGGAATGTTGCGTGCCGATCAGTTGAGATGCTTAGCAGATGTCGCTCAACGCTTTGACCGAAGCTATGGCCACTGGACGACACGGCAAAATATGCAGTTGAATTGGATTGAGGTGGAGGACGTTCCGCAAGCCCTTGAAATGCTAGCCGAAGTGGGATTGCATGGCATCCAGTCGAGCGGGAACTGTTTGCGTAATATTACGAGCGACGCATTCGCAGGCATTGCTCCTGATGAGCTTTTTGATCCAAGACCTTATGCCGAGTTGCTTCGTCAGTGGAGTAGCTTTCATCCCGAGCTGAGCTTCTTGCCAAGAAAGTTTAAAGTTGCCTTCACAGCGACTTCCGAGGATCGGGCTCTTGTACAGATTCACGACTTAGCCTTTGAAGCGATCACGGCTGAACCCAAAGCGTCGTTTCGCGTGCGCATCGGCGGCGGACTTGGACGCACGCCTATTCTTGGGCCTGTTGTTCGGGAGTCGTTACCTTGGGATGACTTGCTTTGTTATACGCATGCAGTGATGCGGGTGTATAACGAGCTCGGTCGTCGAGACAACCTCACAAAGGCCCGAATCAAGATTCTTGTCCGTTCGGTGGGCGTTGATGCGTTTCGCGATATGGTCGAAGCCGAGTTCAAGTCGCTAAAGCAAGCCGGTATCGATCGTGTGCGAATTGAAGACCTCGAGCGCGTAAGAGCACAGTTTTTGGATCCCGATTGGCGCTTGACAAACCTCGACAAGGACTTAGCTCAATCGAGCGACGATCCATTATTTGCACGATGGCTTAGACGAAATAGTAAGTCCCATAAGATCGCCGGCATGGCTGCAATTGTCATCCCGATCAAGGGTACCGGTAGGCCTCCGGGGGATATCACCTCTGATGAAATGCGCAAGCTCGCAGATCTTGCGGATCAATTCAGTCAGGGCTTCTTGCGAGTAACCCATTCGCAGGACCTTGTCTTTCCAGCTGTTCCAAGCGCGAAGCTGGCCGAGCTTTACGAAGCGCTCCAGCCCATCGGTTTTGCCCAACCGATT
>OMIE01000075.1 GCA_900299025.1 Burkholderiaceae bacterium | reverse complement strand
TATTCGGCTCATTTTTTCTTGAAGATGCCTTTGGCCAGAGCGCCGAGTTTGTTGGTCTCGAAAACTTTGAGCGATTATTCGCTGATTCGGATTACGCTGATTCCTTCGGTATCACCATTGTTTTTTCAGTGCTCGTAACAAGTATTGGCTTGTCGGTTAGCCTGGTTCTTGCGTGGTTTGCTGACCGTGCGATCAAGGCTCGCTACGTCTTTCGTACGATGCTAATCATTCCCTATGCTGTATCGGCCGCAGTTGCTGCGGTCTTATGGAGCTTTCTGTTTGCGCCGAGCGTTGGCGTTGTCGCACACTGGTTGATCAAACAAGGTTTGGCATGGAATTATCTTGTTAATGCCAACCATGCGATGGCACTGATTGTAATGACGGCAGTTTGGAAGCAAATTTCCTATAACTTTATTTTTTTCCTCGCTGGCTTGCAGGCCATTCCAAGGAGTATGTTTGAAGCTTCAGCGATCGATGGGGCAGGCCCTTTTAAAACCTTTTTTTACGTTACCTTACCCCTGCTTTCGCCAACGGCCTTCTTTTTGCTGGTCGTGAATGTGGTTTACGCTTTTTTCGATACCTTTGGCATTATCGATGCGTCAACAGGTGGCGGTCCTGGAACATCGACAAGCATTCTTGTTTATAAGGTATATCACGATGGATTCAAGTCGCTCGATCTCGGTAGCTCTTCGGCCCAGTCTGTGATTCTTATGATTTTGGTGGTGCTCCTCACCGTTGTTCAGTTTCGATTCATTGAGAGGCGGGTTCACTATGGCTGACAGCTCCTCATGATCGGTGAACCTCGCTGGATGCCGTGGCTCACCTACGGGGTCCTAATCCTTGGTGTCGTCATCATTGGCTTTCCGGTATGGGTTGCGATTGCTGCCGCCACCCAGTCGATTGAGCAAGTACGCGATGTACCGATGTCGATGGGCATTGGTGCTGAGTTTTTCAACAACCTCCATACAGTTCTTGATTCGGGTGCGGGCAATAGCGCAGCACCCGTCGGCCGTATGGTTTTCAACACCTTTGTTGTTGCCCTGGTCATCGCAGTTGGCAAGATTGTAATCTCGCTGTTATCGGCTTATGCCTTTGTGTTTTTTCGCTTTCCAGGAAGGACTTTGGCTTTTTGGTTGATTTTTATCACCTTAATGCTACCGGTCGAGGTGAGAATCATGCCTACCTATGAGGTGATGGCTAGTCTCAATTTAATCAATACCTATACAGGCTTAACACTGCCGTTGATCGCATCGGCAACAGCCACCTTCTTATTTAGACAATTTTTTATGACGATTCCGCCCTCATTGGTTGATGCGGCGAGGATCGATGGTGCATCGCCGATGCGCTTTTTCTTTGATGTTTTACTTCCTTTGTCACGCACCAATATCGCAGCACTATTTGTTATCACCTTCACTTATGGGTGGAATCAGTATTTGTGGCCCTTGTTAACGACCACTGACGAGTCGATGTACACCGTGGTTGTGGGTATTAAGCGGATGCTTGCTGGCAACGATGCGGTGACCGAGTGGCATTTGGTCATGGTCACAGCACTCTTGGCGATGTTGCCCCCCGTGCTTGTGGTCGTAGGCATGCAGCGCTGGTTTGTAAAGGGTTTAGTGGATTCGGATAAATAAAACATGTTGATCGATTGGCCTTACCCTAAGATCATTGCCCATCGTGGCGCTGGCAAGCTTGCGCCAGAAAATACACTCGCCGCGATGAAGCTGGGCTTTGAGTTCGGGCAGCGGATGGTTGAGTTTGATGTGAAATTATCTGCAGATGATCTGCCGGTGTTAATGCACGATGCGAGCGTTGACCGGACGACGAATGGTTCGGGTCCGCTTCGTCAGCTAGTTTGGGCACAGTTGGTGAAACTCGATGCTGGTGCTTGGCATTCGCAGGCTTTTGTAGGCGAAGCGATCCCTAGCCTTGATCAGGTACTGTCCTACTTGCAAGCGCGGGCTATGTTGGCCAATGTTGAGATTAAGCCGTCACCCGGGCTTGAAACCCATAGCGGTGGATTGATTGCACGGGCTTGCGCAAGTTTGTGGGCCAATCAGAAAGTCGATTTACTGCTTTCATCGTTTTCAGAGCCCGCTTTGCACGCAGCTCGGATTGCTGCGCCTCAATTGCCAAGGGCATTGCTGATGGATCGCTTATTTCCGGATTGGTTAGCGCGATGTAAGCGTCTGGACTGTGTCGCTGTGGATTGGAATGAGCGCGTAGTGAATGCAGCCCTTATCCGCGATGCTCATGCAGCGGGACTCAGGGTCTTAGTTTATACGGTCAACGATGTCGATAGGGCGCAGCAATTGCTAGCTTGGGGGGTCGACTCGGTCATCACCGATGCAGTGGACAGGCTCAAGCCCTGAAAACGGCAGCCCGTGCAATGACTATGCCGGCCGCCAGTTGGGCATGTACTAAAGAGAGACCATCCTATGCTTCTTATCGCGTTGACTTTGAGCGGTCCACCGCGCTGAGCCAGGCACTCATTTTGCTTTCGGCTTCGTCGCGCGACATCTTAGGCATAAAGAGCCGCTCGCTTTGTCGCATGGTTGTGCAAGATTGAACGCTATCAAAAACACCACAACCAAGTCCCGCCAGTTGTGCGACACCAAGCGCTGTACTTTCTAAAATTTTCGGTCGATCAACACCCACGCCTAAGATATCTGCTTGGAATTGCATTAACCAGTTATTTGCGCTAGCTCCACCATCGACCCGTAGTTCGCGAAGCGGTTCAGCAGCATCGGCATTCATCGCAAGTAGCACTTCAGCGCTTTGAAAAGCGATCGACTCGAGTGCGGCGCGGACGAGATGCGCGCGGTTTGTCCCCCGTGTAATCCCCGATATCACGCCTCTTGCCTCTGCATCCCAATGCGGTGCGCCAAGTCCTGTAAAGGCAGGTACCAGATAGCACCCACCGGTATCGTTTACTGATGCAGCAAGTGCCTCACTCTCTTGAGCGTGCTTGATCAGTCCGAGTTCGTCGCGCAGCCATTGCAGGGCAGCTCCAGCAACAAACACACTTCCCTCAAGGGCATAGTCCATGGTCATGCGACCATCCGATGTGTTGTGAGACCAAGCGCAAGTACTGAGCAATCGGTGATGAGATCGTCGAATCCTTGAACCGACTTGCATCAACATGAAGCATCCTGTCCCATAAGTATTTTTTGCCATCCCTGGGCTTATGGCTGCCTGACCAAAAAGGGCGGCTTGTTGGTCGCCTGCAATGCCAGTGATTGGAATGCCTAGTATGCTTGGACTTAGCTCATCAGGAGCTAGAACGCTATCAATAATGCGCGGCAACACGGCTTCCGGTATATCGAGCAGCTCGAGCATTGCTTGATCCCATTGGCCTGTTGAAAGATTCATCATCAAGGTGCGGCTTGCATTGCTTCGATCAATCACGTGCTCAGCTTTGTCGGTGAGTTGCCAAATTAGCCAGGAATCCATCGTTCCAAAACACAACTCACCCTTGACTGCTCGCCGACGCAGTTCGGGCTTGTCTTTAAGCACCCAGGCTAGTTTGGTACCTGAAAAGTAGGGGTCGAGTAATAAGCCGGTAAGCTCCTGAATCATTGATTCCTGCCCTTGTTCGCGCCATTGCTGACAAAGCGCGCTGCTGCGCCGATCCTGCCAGACAATGGCTCGATGAACAGGTCGACCACTTGCACGTTCCCAAAGCAAGAAGGTTTCGCGCTGGTTGGTGATACCCATGGCTTGGATTTGATGATGTTGCAGGCCAGCTTGTGCGATAGCACTATGGACACAGGACAGTTGGGTTTCCCAGATCTCCATTGGGTCGTGCTCGACCCAGCCGGGCTCGGGATAGAACTGGCGAAAGGGCTTTTGCGCCATCGAAACAATCTGCCCAAGCTCATTGAAAATGAGGCTTCGTGAGCTTGTAGTACCTTGGTCAATGGCAAGCAGATAAGCGTTTCGGTGGTTCATAGCGATATTCCCCTAAGCGCTTGTGATCTTAGCCGAAGCAGCCTTGGATAAACCATTGAAGTGAAGTCGATGCTGGATCGTGCTGACGGTTACGATAAATCCAATACAAGACATGGTGTTGGTCCGATGCAATAAAGTAATCACGCGCAAACCACTGTCCTTCCCACCAGGCTGTTTCTATACGCTCAGGACCGGCAACAAGTGCTAGAGGCCCATGCCAGTAAGGGCGCTTGGAGCGTTCGATAAGCGGTATAGGTTCTTCAAAAAACCATAAGGGTCTCGGTAGGCCCATCGATGGTTGATCGATCGTTACGGAAACCAACTTAGCGCTGTTAAGCTTATGATCGTTATAGTCTGCTTGACAATTCAGTTCGCAAAGCCTTTGTGCCATTTCAGGGCGATGTTCAGCGATCGTTAGCATCCTGAACATGCTGCTTCGACCCAAGCGCGCTTGCAAACGCTCAAATAAGGCTGTCTGAGTTTGACGGATCACATTGGGCCCTGGAAACAAACGCTCTGAAGCAAGCGGCATGTTTTGAGTCGCTCCACCGCAAAGGCTGATGCCGACAACAGGGTCACGTAAGACAGTTTTTGCTATATGCTCTTCCCATAAGCCTGACCAGCGTTTTGATTGATCGCATAGGGTTTGAGTACCTAGCTTGATTACACTTACAGGTCCGCGATCACGGTGGTGAAGTTCAAAACTTATAGTCATTAAGCCAAGCCTGCGCGCTTTGAGTTGAGCGCAAGCCTGTTCGATCATGACTTGTCCTAATTTGAATAAATGGCTGCTTTCTTCTGCCCAAAATGATAGTTCTCGATAAAGGCGGAGGTTCTCGGGGATTTGGAGCCATATTCGAGGGTCGGCTTCGAGCCCTAGCGCCTGGTCCATCGCAAGTAAAGCCCTGGCGCCAAGCCGCTGTCTTAGGCTCTTGCGTGGCAAATCCCAGAGTGACTTTAGCTTGAATAGCCCTAAGTCCTCGCGCATCATGTGAAGCTGCTGAGATTGCTGTGCGGTTTCGGTATGTGTTGATAGGCAATTGATATCAATGCCCTCAAGGGCCTGACGCAACTGTGATGAGTCTAAAATAATTGTTATATCTTGAAATACAGTCGATTTTTTTACTTGATTGGAATTTCGATTTGCTTGCCATTTGCTTAACCATATTGCAGCACGGGCTGTCGGGGCGATGGCAAGCTTCAATGACCGTTGAACCTGAGAAAATCCTTCTAACATTTGCTCGACCAAAGCTTCAAGCCCTCCAAATAGTTTTAAGCTTCGGCTGACTTCAGCTAGTAAAAAACCATCTTCTATGCACAGATTAGGGGTAAAGCGTGAGAGCCACCAGCACTGCTCTTGCAGGTACTGTGTCTCAGCGTTCAGGTCACGAGGCAACCATAACAGTTGTGGGCAACGGCTTAGCGCACTCGCTTTGCCAAGCCCTGGGCTTACCCCCGCATCAAGGGCCTGTTGATTGGCTTGATAGACCAGACCGTGCTCATGAATGGCCAGTGCAGCCTGTGGGCGCTCAGCTTTGCTTTCCCGAGGACAAAGGCTTAGGTTTTCCCTAATAACAAGGCTTGGGTTTTGTTGAGCGATCAACAATGCGAGCTTGTCGATATAAAAACAAACCCACAAGTTGTCTGTTAAAAGCTTGGACATGAAGTTGGTAATTCAATTTCTAAGACCTCGCTATGCATTGGGCCTCGTCGCTTAAGAATACGCAAACCAAGGCGTTGTTGGGGTCTTGGTAGTAGCAATACACGAAGAGCTGCTGCGCAGGCTTGTGTGTGCACCTGCATCGGACGAAAGACAAAACTTGGTCCTTCGAATTGTTGTGCTGCGAGCTGTAGCCGCCTGAATACAGTAGGGCGCAGGTCGGTATGGGGTAGCCAAGCTAGGATACAGCCCAAACTATTACTACGTAGGCACTGTTCTATAGCCCATAACCGATCGAAAACATCGCTTGCTTTGAGCAAAATGAGATAGTTCATATCAACACCGTGGCTGGCTAGTGCAGGGCCGTAGGGAAGCATCGGTGGGTTCATCAGCATGACGGTCTTTTGTTGTAAAGTGAGTTGACGCATGACTGGTATTAATAAGCGCAGCTCGCCGATACCGATCTGTTTACTTAATAATTCGGAGAGCGCGCCGCAAGGCCATCCACCTGCTGGCAGTTCTTGATCGAGTGCTTCAAAACCTGAACCTATTGTCTTTTGGGTAGCACTTTGAGGCCAGCCGTCAGCCCACCAGAGCTCGGAGGATAAGCTAAGTAAGTCCTGCCTCTTTTTCATGCTTAACCAAGGAATTGTTTGTCCCGGATTAAACCGACCGCAATACCTTCCAGCGCAAAGCCTTCATGATTGGCTTCAATAACAATGACCTGATATTCGGGGTGTGCAGGCCAAAGCTTGATTTGACCCCGGTCTTGCTCAAAGCGCTTGACTGTGACTTCGTCGTGGAGACGGGCAACCACAATTTGGCCTTGCCGAGCTTGCTGAGTTCGTTTGACAGCGATTAAGTCACCATCAAGAATGCCTGCATCGCGCATGCTCATGCCGCGTACTCGCAGCAAATAGTCTGGCATTTGTGTGAATAAGTGCTTGTCGAAACGGAAATGCGTTTCGACATGTTCTTGGGCCAGGATAGGGTTGCCAGCAGCAACACGGCCAATCAAAGGCAGGCTGAGCCAATGACCGGGAGCGGATTCTCTTGCTTCATAAGTCGATGTTGCATGTTGGGGAAGAGCAGAATCATTAATCCGGATGCCCCGAGATGCTCCAGATACAATTTCTAAAACACCCTTTCGAGCCATAGCTTTTAGGTGTTCTTCCGCTGCATTGGGTGAGCGGAACCCCAGTGCCTTTGCTATCTCTGCGCGGGTGGGCGGAAAACCGGTCTGGGCTATATGCCGGCGAATCAATTCAAGGATTTCGAGCTGTCGATTGGTGAGTTGACGCATCTTCTTAGGGCTTTACCAAGGGGGCTAGTGATTCAGAAACTGTATTTTTATACAGTCTTTGTGGTTTTTGCAAGTAACTTTCGGCTGATCCTCAACGCCGCTAGTCGGTAATAACCCTGAAATATCAATTTCCTAGTGCGCAATCGCAAAGCTTGTGGCAGAGTGCAAATGTCGTACCACGTTTTTACTGTTGTTGTCTTTCCCGGCCTGTCTTCTTTTGTGGAGAAGCTCGGAAATTCAGCTGATTTTTGAATATTTCCGGATTTTTCTGATGCCTACCAAGATTTATGTCGGCAACTTGCCCTGGCGAGCCACCGACGAACAACTGACAAGCATGTTTTCCGCTCACGGTGATGTCACCGAGGCACGTATTGTGACTGATCGTGAAACCGGACGCTCGCGTGGTTTTGCTTTTGTAACGATGACCGATGCTTCGCAGGCTCAATCGGCTATCCAAGCCATCAACGGCGCATCGATGGAAGGTCGTGCGCTGGTTGTGAATGAGGCGCGTGAGCAAAGTCGTCCGCCTCGTGGCCCGGGTGGTGGCGGAGGCGGTTTTGGTGGTCCGCGTGGCTCAGGTGGTCCTAGGCGTGACGGGCCCTGGGGTGGTGGCGGTGGTGGCGATGGAGCTCCTCCGAGACGTCCCAGACAGTTTGGCGGTTAATACCGTTCTTCTTTCTAAACCTTGAGTCGGATTGGCTCAAGGTTTTCTAGGCTCTCTTCTTGTCATCGATTGGCTTTATCGGTGCCGGCCTTATGGGCATGTCCATGGCCGAACGGCTGCATGATTGCGGCCATATCATCCACATTTGCGATATCGATCTCAAGCGTGAAGCGCTTGGGCGCTCCTTAGGCTTTAAGGTTCATCCAACCCCTGCTTCGCTTGCTGCAAGTTGTGATGTGATCCTCGTCGTCGTGCTCAACGCTAGCCAAGTCCGCGAGGTACTTTATGCTGGCTCATCAGGCAGTTTGCTTGCGGCAATAGGTCCTGACCATCGCGTTATTTTTTGCAGTACGGTCTCGCCCCAGGAGGCAAGCTTTGCTTGTCAATGCATTGTCGAGAAAAGCGCCTTAGCGCTTGATGCACCGATCTCGGGTGGTCCCGCACGCGCTGCGCTCGGTCAGATCAGCATGATGATTGCCGGCCCACAAACAACCCAGACCCTACTTGCAGAAGTCTTGGCTCAGCTTAGCAACAAACTATTCTCGATTTCAGAGCGCTATGGTGATGGTGCAAGGGCTAAGTTAGTGAATAATTTGCTCGCTGCAATCAATCTCGTTGGGGGTGCTGAGGCTTTAGCACTTGGCGAGCAACTTGGGCTTGATCCGCAAAGCTTGCTGGCCTTAATCAATGAGAGTTCGGGAGCGAGTTGGATGCTTGGCCATCGTATGCCGCGAGCCTTAGGCATGGAATCGGGGATTACGGCGCAGACCCATGTATTGACTAAAGATGTCAAGCTTGCAAACCTGATGGCTCAGGAGCGGGGCTTAAGCCTGCCCATGGGGGAGGTCGCCGCCAGGCAAATGCAAGCAAGCTGCGATCATGGTTGGCGGGATGCTGACGATAGTTCGGTATTTCATTGGTATAGGGAACTGTTCCAAAAAGGAAACTGATCGTCTTCGCGATCCGACCGCCTCTAAGTTCACATCCCGACGTAATTTGGTCCGCCGCCGCCTTCAGGTGTGACCCACACGATATTTTGACTTGGGTCCTTGATGTCGCAGGTCTTACAGTGAACGCAGTTTTGCGCGTTGATTTGTAGTCTTTTGCCTTGCTCTGCATCAACATACTCATAAACACCTGCCGGGCAATAGCGTTGTTCAGGGCCGGCAAATCGCTCCAGATTGAGTGCAACCGGAACGCTTTCGTCTTTTAGGGTCAAATGAATGGGTTGATCTTCCTCGTGATTAGTGTTCGCTATAAATACTGAAGAGAGTCGATCAAAAGTAATTTTCCCGTCTGGTTTAGGATATTCAATCGCCTGACAAGCTGAGGCTGGCTTAAGCATCTCGTGATCACGATGGTTTTGGTGCAAGGTAAATGGCGCCTTACCCTTAAAGAGCACCTGATCAATACCCACAATCAGCGTTCCCATCCATAAACCCTTGCTCATCGCCGGTTTGAAATTCCGCGCTTTATATAACTCTTGATAAAGCCACGAGGCTTCGAAGGCCTGCGGATAACGATCAAGCTGATCGCTGGCGCGACCCGCCGCAATGGCTTCAAAGGCGGCTTCGGCGGCAAGCATGCCAGTCTTGATGGCAGCGTGACTACCTTTAATTCTTGAAGCGTTTAAGAATCCAGCATCGCAGCCAAGGAGTGCGCCGCCAGGAAAGACAAAGCGTGGCAGGCTATTGAGTCCGCCCGCTGTAATGGCTCTTGCACCGTAACCGATGCGTTTGCCGCCTTCAAAAAATCGACGAATCGATGGGTGTGTTTTGTAACGTTGAAATTCATCGAACGGTGAAAGCCAGGGATTGCTATAGCCTAGTCCTACAACAAATCCGGTTGTGACCAGATTGTCTTTCATGTGATACAGGAAAGATCCCCCATAGGTGTCACTTTCAAGTGGCCATCCCGCGGTATGAATGACTAGGCCTTCTTGATGCTGCTTTGGATCGATTTCCCAGAGCTCTTTTAGTCCAATCCCATAGCTTTGGGGATCTTTACCCTCGTCAAGTCGGAAACGTTCGATGAGTTGGCGCCCAAGATGGCCTCTGGATCCTTCAGCAAAGAAAGTGTACTTCGCAAGTAAGGCCATACCTGGTTGATAGTCGCCACGCTGTGAGCCATCGCGTGCAATACCCATATCACCTGTGATGACGCCTTTTACTGAGCCATCGTCGTTATACAAAATTTCTGCTGCTGGAAATCCTGGGTAAACATCGACCCCTAAGGCTTCGGCTTGTTTTCCCATCCACTTCACAACATTGGACAAGCTAACGATGTAGTTGCCGTGGTTCACGAAACAATCGGGAAGTGCCCAAGGCGGAATAGAGGTGCTGTCGTTTTTTGAAAGAAACAGAAAACGGTCTTCGGCGACCTCGGTGTCTAGGGGCGCGCCAAGCGCTTTCCAGTCTGGAAATAGCTCGTTCATGGCGAGTGGATCCATGACTGCACCCGAGAGCGTGTGGGCGCCTACTTCGGAGCCTTTTTCGATCAAACAGACTTGCAAATCGCTGCCTTTGTCTTTTGCAAGTTGTTTCAAACGAATAGCGGCTGCCAGGCCGGCTGGACCTCCGCCCACAATCAACACATCAAACTCCATGGACTCGCGTTCGCTGCTCATGTCGATCCCCACAATAGTGAAACTTTGCGATTGTCAGCCAATCTATGCCTTTAGGGCAAACGGCGCCGGTTCATTGCGGTCTGTGAGACCATCATAGCTTTGATACTTAAGGGCTTTTTTATGGATTCGCAAACAGGCTCGAATTGGTTTGGCCTTGATGGAAAGTTGGCGCTGGTGACTGGCGCTTCGAGCGGGCTCGGCGCTCGCTTTGCGACGGTGCTCGCAGAGCAAGGCTGCAAGCTGGTGATTGCAGCTCGACGCATGGACCGACTTGAGGCCCTTCGCGATAGGCTCGAGGCAAAAGGTGCGAGGGTTAACTGTGTGTGTATGGATGTCAGTTCAGTGGATTCGATCGAAGCAGGCGTTGCCCAGGCGCAGGCGCTAGCAGGGCCTATTGACATCTTGGTCAACAATTCAGGTGTGAGCACGACACAGCGACTGAGTGATGTGACCGAGAAGGACTTCGATTTTGTTTTCAATACAAACACCCGTGGCGCCTTTTTTGTTGCGCAAGCGGTGGCTAAGTCGATGATCGAACGCGCGAAGCTTTTGCCAAATCTTGAATCGATGCCGGCTTCAAGAATTATTAACATCGCATCGATGGCAGGACTCGAAGTGCTGTCGATGATTGGGATTTATTGCATGAGCAAAGCAGCAGTCGTGCATATGACGCGGTCGATGGCGCTCGAATGGGGCCGATACAATATTAATGTCAATGCGATCTGCCCAGGATATATTCTGACCGAAATTAATCAAGCCCACTTTGAAAGTGATGCTGGGCAAAAGCTGATTGCGCGTTTACCGCGCCGCCGTGTTGGAAAGCCCGAAGATCTCGATGCGGTTTTGCTCATGCTTGCAAGCGGTCGTTCTGGTTTTGTCAACGGAGCAGTGATTTCTGCTGATGACGGGCCTACTTAAAAGTTTTAGAAAAGGAGTGTGATCCATGGCCATTTATGAACTCAGGACTTATGATGTTGTGGTCGGAAAGATGTCCGAGGTGGTGCAGCTGTATCAGCAAGAGGGCTGGCCAGCGCTTCAAAAGCATCCAGCCAAGCTTGTTGGTTATTTCACAGGCGATGTTGGCGCGATCAACCAGATTATCCATTTATGGAAGTTTGATGACGATGCCGATCGCCGCGCCTTTTGGGCGGGTGTTTTTGGCGATGAGCAATTCATGGCTTTTGCGAAAAAACTAAGACCGCTCTTGCAATCACAACAAAATAAGCTGATGCTTGCCTCACCCTGGGGTCCGCATCCCTAATCTGATTGATGCGGACCGCTAAGCCGCAAGCGCTAGTCAAGTCTTACAACACGCCCCTCAAGTTCAGCAGAAGGCGAGGGGTAGCGTTGCATCACCAGAGGGTCGTGACCCGGTATGACCAGATCTGGGCTAGAAGCTAATCGATAAAGCCTTTGATGGCCTTCAAGCATATCGGCGACGTTATAAACAATAGGAAATGGCCTTGATTGTTCCATGTTGGCGTAGAGATGCGCCGCATCGGAGGCGAGCACCAGCCAGCCTTTTCGAGTGTGAATGCGCAGGCTTTGCAATCCCATGGTGTGCCCACCGATGCGATGAACACTCAGACCTGGCGCAATCTCCTCATCGCCGTCGTGAAACACTGCTTTACCGCGATGCACGCGGCGAACCATCGCGACCACATCCTCTTCATCGTAGGCTTCGCGCATTGGTTTAAAACACATGCATCGTCCCGTCGCATAGGCGATTTCGCGGTCTTGCAGGTGAAAGCGTGCACCACCAAATAAGTGATGATTGCCGCAATGGTCATAATGCATATGGGTGATGATCACATCGGTAATGCTTGCTGGATCTACCCCCATGGCTTGAAGCGTATCGCCTGGGCAGGCGAGGAATCGTCTTCCACGTGATTCGCCGGCTTGTCGACTGAAGCCGGTATCGACAATCCAGTGTTTACTGCCTTGCTTGATCAGCCAGATAAAATAATCGATAGGCATGGTGCCATCGTGTTCATCATGACCGATAAAGTTATTGGCTGCAGGCCTGTTCGGGTGGTCGGCGTATTTGAGGGCGTAAACTTCGTACGTGTCCAAAGCGCTACTCCTTGGATGATGGTGTTTTAACTTCAATCACAACACCAGCCTTCGTCTCGATAATTTTTGCGACCTCCGTAAAGTCACTTTCAGCTCCGAGTTGCTCGACGGTTTCGTTCCAAATTGCACCAACCGCTGAGCCAACGGCCATCGGAACGCCGCAAGCCTGCGCCTCCTGGAGACAGAGCTGAACATCTTTATTCATCAAGCCACTTGCAAAGCCAAAGTTAAAAAGCCTTGGGATGATGGCTTTGGGGAACTTATCGCGAATCGCTGTGTTTGCGCCGGTTGACACATTGATGACCTCTGCCATCACCATGGGGTCGAGCCCCTGTTTGACGCCAAAGGCGATAGCCTCAGCGCTGGCTGCCATGGCCGTTGCAGAAAGCATATTGTTCGCAAGCTTCATGCTCTGACCAAGGCCAGGGGTTTCACCCACATGAAAGGCTTTGCCAAAGACAGAAAGGAGTGCTTCGAGCGATTCATAATCGGTGCGAGCACAAGCGCACATGACTGCAAGCGTACCTTTAACCGCACCATTGACGCCACCACTTACCGGCGAATCAACATAGCGAATGCCAACTGCTTGAACTTGCTGCGCCAGCGCCTTGGTGATGCTCGCCCCCGTGGTCGATAAATCAACCAAGACTTTTATGGATGCTGCACCGATGAGCCCCTCGGCTTGATGCTGGCCTTCGATGACGGCCCGAACAACTTGCGGCGTGGGTAAGCTCAAAAACACCGTCTTGGCTCGATCGGCGACAGCTCGCGGGCTTGTCGCAATCTCAGCGCCCTGTGCTGCCAGCGCATCGCAAGCTTCCCTTCGAAGATCGAAGGCAACGAGTTTGTGCCCAGCGGCAAGCATACGCGAGGCCATCGGTAAACCCATATTGCCCAGGCCAATAAAACCAAGCATCGGAGTCTCAGTCATGTTGGCCTCACTGCTTATCGAGTTCGGCAAAGACTTCCTTGGCGCAACGGAAGGCTTCCACCCCGGCAGGAATGCCTGCATAAACCGCC
This sequence comes from Burkholderiaceae bacterium, assembly GCA_900299025.1. Lineage (GTDB taxonomy): Bacteria > Pseudomonadota > Gammaproteobacteria > Burkholderiales > Burkholderiaceae_E > UBA3064. The sequence continues at coordinate 41,560 of OMIE01000075.1, read as the reverse complement.
GATTGGATGAGTACTTCGCGAATTTCTTCCTTGCTTACGCCATTGGTCAAGGCTCCACGGATATGGAGTTTCAGTTCATGAGCGCGACCGAGCGCTGAGAGCATTGCAAGGTTGAGCATGCTACGGGTGCGCCGATCGAGGCCGGGACGGGTCCAGCAAGCACCCCAACAAAATTCGGTGACAAGTTCTTGAAAGGGGCGGTTAAAGTCATCAGCATTTTGAATGGCCTTATTGACATATTCTTCGCCGAGTACTTCTTTGCGAACTTTTAATCCATCGTCATACATTTTCTGGTCCATTTCTCGCTCTCCAGGTCAATTGAAAAAGATGGCTCGATCATGGCATGCACGGCGTAGCATGGGCCGCTACGTAGTGTGGCTATAATTCCGCTTTCACGGAACTTGCCCATGACCCAATTTGTTTTCGTGACCGGCGGGGGGGTGTCATCGCTGGGCAAAGGAATCGCAGCTGCCTCGATGGCGGCCTTGCTCGAATCACGTGGCCTCCGCGTCACTTTGCTCAAGCTTGATCCCTACATCAACGTCGATCCCGGCACCATGAGTCCCTTCCAGCACGGTGAGGTTTTTGTCACCGAAGATGGGGCGGAAACCGATCTTGACTTGGGGCATTACGAGCGCTTCATCAAGGCGCGCATGCGCCGAAGCAATAACTTCACAACCGGACAGATCTACGATTCGGTGATCCGTAAGGAGCGCCGAGGCGAGTATCTCGGCCGCACGGTTCAAGTCATCCCGCACATCACCAACGAAATCCAGTCATTCATTGAGCGCGGCGCAGTGCTCGATGATGGCCAGGCGGCACAAGTCGCCATTGTAGAGATTGGCGGTACCGTCGGCGACATTGAGTCCTTGCCTTTTTTGGAAGCGGCAAGGCAAATGAGTTTGCGACTCGGACGCGGCAGCTGCTGCTTTGTTCACCTGACGCTTGTTCCTTTTATTGCCTCAGCAGGCGAGCTCAAGACTAAACCAACGCAACACTCAGTCCAAAAGCTCCGCGAGATTGGGATTCAAGCCGACATCTTGTTGTGTCGGGCTGATCGACCGATTCCCGAAGATGAGCGGGCAAAAATTTCCTTATTTTCTAATGTGCCGCTTGATTCAGTCATCTCGGTCTGGGACGCTGATTCCATTTACAAGATACCGCGCATGTTGTTTGAGCAAGCGGTCGACGAACGTTTGGCGGATTTGCTGAGGCTCAATGCACCTAAAGCCGATCTTTCGGTTTGGGACAAGCTCGTGGCCGCATTAAGTCAGCCCAAGCACCGCCTTCGCATCGCGATGGTGGGTAAGTATGTTGACCTAACCGAGTCTTATAAGTCGCTAACGGAGGCGCTAGTCCATGCGGGGATGCATACCGAATCAAAGATTGACATCGAGTATCTCGACTCGGAGCAGGTTGATGAAGGAACAGTCGCAAGTTTAGAACACTTTGATGCGGTGCTTGTCCCTGGTGGCTTTGGCAAACGCGGGGTCGAAGGAAAGATTGCCGCGATTCAGTATGCTCGTGAGCACAAGATTCCCTACCTTGGGATCTGTTTGGGTATGCAACTGGCGGTGATTGAATTTGCCCGCCATTGTTGTGGGCTTGAAGGGGCTAACAGCACGGAGTTTGCAGAGCACGCAACCCATCCAGTGGTCGGACTGATTACCGAATGGCTTGATCGCGACGGACAACTCGAACGTCGAAGCAGCGAATCAGACCTTGGTGGAACGATGCGGCTAGGCGCACAGCGCTGTCCCATTCGCCCGGGGACCTTAGCTTTTGACATCTATGGTGAGAGCGTGAATGAACGCCATCGCCATCGATATGAGGTAAATAACCATTATGTCGGACAGCTTGAGCAGCGAGGCTTGATGGTTTCGGCTACCACCCCGAATGAAGGTCTGACCGAAATGATTGAACTGCCCCAATCGGTTCATCCATGGTTTGTTGGCGTGCAATTTCATCCTGAGTTCACATCAACGCCCCGAGATGGTCACCCTTTATTTATTGCCTTTCTAAAGGCGGCTTTACAGGCTCAAGCGCTTAAATGAGCGCCATCATGAGACAAGCTCCTAATGCATCGTCCGTCTGGCCCTTATGTGGTCGACCAGTGGGGCTCGCCTATCCGATGTTTGTCATTGCAGGTCCATGCGTTATTGAATCTGAATCGATGGTGATGCACATTGCGGAGCGCCTCAAGTCGATAACCGATGCCTTAGGTATGCATTTCATATTTAAGAGCTCGTTTGATAAAGCAAACCGAAGTTCCGGCAAGTCATTTCGTGGTCCTGGGCTAGAGGAAGGACTACGAATCCTTGAGCGAGTCCGTACCGAACTTGGATTAGCCGTCTTAACCGATGTACACGATGCTTCACAAATTGAAGCAGTAGCTTCCGTGGTCGATGTGCTCCAAACGCCAGCTTTTCTGGCAAGACAAACCGATTTCATCGAAGCGGTTGCCAGCGCTGGCAAACCGGTCAATATCAAGAAGGCGCAATTCATGGCCCCTGCCGATATGTTACAGGTGGTTGCCAAGGCTAGGGATGCTGCAGCGTCCAAAGGACAGACCGCGCAATTATTGGTTTGTGAACGTGGGGCGAGCTTTGGTTATAACAATTTAGTTTCCGACATGCGTGCCTTAGCGATCATGCGTCAGTGCGATTGTCCGGTTGTCTTTGATGCGACTCACTCGGTTCAATTGCCCGGTGGACTTGGCAATGCCTCAGGCGGGCAGCGTGAGTTTGTGCCTGTTCTTGCCCGCGCGGCCGTTGCGAGCGGTATCGCCGGCCTTTTTATGGAAACCCATCCCAATCCGGCTCAAGCGAAGTCCGACGGACCCAATGCTTGGCCACTCGACCGAATGCCTGCCTTGCTCAGCCAACTCAAGCGAATTGATGATTTGGTCAAGCAAGACGGTTTTGCAGAACTCGATTGCATAGGAAACTAAAGCTCATGGCTGCCATTGTTGCTGTCAATGCTCGCGAAGTGCTTGATTCACGCGGTAACCCCACGGTCGAATGCGATATTCGGCTGGCCTCAGGTGCGCTGGGCCGTGCGGCAGTTCCTTCGGGCGCATCGACAGGGTCGCGTGAAGCGATTGAATTGCGAGATGGCGATGCGAAGCGCTATTTGGGCAAGGGCGTGCTCAAAGCCGTCGAACATATTAAAACCGAAATCGCAGAGGCCTTGCTCGGTATTGACGCTCGAGATCAGTGCGGTATCGATCAAATTCTGATATCGCTTGACGGGACTGAAAACAAGGCTAGGCTTGGTGCTAATGCAACGCTTGCTGTGTCGATGGCCTGCGCAAAGGCGGCATCGCAGCAATCAGGGCTGCCGCTTTACCGTTATATGGGCGGTATGCATGCCCACGTCCTGCCGGTTCCCATGATGAATGTGATAAACGGCGGGGCTCACGCCAATAATCGTCTCGACATCCAAGAGTTCATGATTATCCCGGTGGGCGCTGAGAGTTTCTGTGAGGCACTTCGCTACGGCGCTGAAATCTTCCATGCCTTAAAAAAGCTGATTCATGATCGTGGCTTATCCACAGCGGTTGGCGACGAAGGCGGGTTTGCTCCTTCAGGTCTTGGGTCTCACGAGGCTGCGATCGAGTTGATTCTTCAAGCGATCGATAAGGCGGGCTTTGACGCGGGTCAGCAGGTCTTGTTGGGATTGGATTGCGCGGCAAGCGAGTTTTATCGTGATGGATTCTATCATCTTCAGGCCGAAGGTTTAAAACTTGATGCAGAAGGTTTTTCTAATTTGTTAGCTACTTGGGCAGACCGTTATCCCATTGTGAGCATTGAAGATGGCATGGCCGAAAACGATTGGGCAGGTTGGAAGTTGCTGAGCGAAAAGCTTGCAAGACGTGTACAGCTCGTTGGTGATGATTTATTTGTGACCAACACCAACATGTTAAGACAAGGCATTGATCAGGGGATTGCTAATTCGATTCTGATCAAAATCAATCAAATCGGTACACTTACTGAAACAATGGCCGCCATCGAAATGGCCAAGCGACACGGCTATACCGCCGTCGTTTCGCACCGATCAGGCGAAACCGAAGACTCAACGATTGCCGACTTGGCCGTCGCGAGCCAAGCCATGCAAATCAAGACTGGATCGCTTAGTCGAAGCGATCGCATGTCAAAGTACAATCAATTATTGAGAATTGAGGAAGAATTAGGGCCTCAAGCGTTGTATCCAGGCAAAAGTGCGTTCTATAATCTGCGATGAGAGATTATCCTCTCATCGTTCATGACTTCAAGACACCTTAGCTATTTGCTCATCGGCCTGCTTTTGCTGATCCAATACCCTTTGTGGATTGGAAAAGGTGGGTGGCTGCGCGTTTGGGAGCTTGATCGTCAGGTGCAGATTCAACGGGCAGAAAACCAACGGTTGATCCATCGAAATGCCGCACTTGAGGCCGATGTCCGCGATTTACAAGTTGGGACCGTGTCGATCGAAGAACGTGCTCGCTATGAACTCGGTATGGTCAAGGCTACCGAGGTCTTTGTTCAGGTGACCGAAGCCTCTGATGCGACAGCGCACGAGATCCGGACGGTCGGTCTTGCTTACCAGAGTGCCTCACAGTCATCGGCGCCAAAACGATAAAGTGCATTGCAGTAGTCGCAGTTGATCTGCACGCTGCCCTGTTCAACAAGCACGCTGTCGACTTCGTCTTTGCCTAGCATTTGCAGCATCGCTGCAACTTTCTCGCGCGAGCAACTACAGCGAAAATGGCAGGCATGTTGATCGAATAAACGTGGTGGGGACTCCCAGAACAAGCGGTGAAGCAGGGTTTCATTATCGGTTTGTAACATCTCTGGTCGATTCAAGGTGTCGGCCAGTATTTGGCAATGTTCCCAACTGTTATCGTTTTGTTGCTGATTTTGGGTGGGTAGTTTTTGTAACATCAGCCCGCTTGCTCTGTGCCCATCGCTAGCCAACCACATTCGAGTAGGAATTTGCTCGGACTGTTGCATGTAGTGTTCAAGAACTTCGGCAACGGTGTCACCTTCAAAGGGAACGATGCCTTGATAGGGCGGTTTATCGGGATGCTCGCGCCCGGGGTCAAGTGTGACGACAAAGCGACCCTGACCTTGCCTGTTTACAAGATCAGCTAGGCTGGCATCTGGGGCAATGGCTGCATCGTCGCGGCACTTAACCGTCGCTCTAAAGCCGCCAATCGCATCGCTTTCGACCACAAAGAGCAACACAGGCCCGTCGCCGTGAATTTGCAAGACGAGTTTGCCTTCAAATTTAAGTGAGGCTGACAAAAGAAGCGCCGCAGCAGAGAGTTCTCCAAGTCGATCGCGCACCGACGCGGGTAAGTTGTGGCGCTGGACAACCTCTTGCCAGGCATGTTCGAGGCGTACGATTTCGCCGCGCACGCCGCCTCCTTGCAGCATGAAACGAAGCAGTTGGTCAGCCATATCAGTCTGCGAGGCGGAGAAGGCCGGTCCGGTAGCGCTCAGCGCGCTCAGCGTAGACGCTGGCAATACGTTCGATACCTTCACGCTCCTCAAGGCTTAGGCTGCGAACCACTTTGCCCGGCGATCCCACGACCAGGCTGAAGTCTGGAATCTCTTTGCCCTCGGTAATGAGTGCGCCCGCGCCAATGAGGCAATGCTTGCCGATGCGAGCACCATTTAAAACGATGGCCTGGATGCCAATAAGGCTTCCATCGCCAACCTGACATCCATGAACCATTGCTTGGTGGCCAATCGAAACTCGATTGCCGAGGATCAATTCAAAACCTGGATCGGTGTGCAAAATAGCACCATCCTGGACGTTGACCATTTCGCCAAGCTTGATGCGATCATTGTCGGCACGGATGACCGCGTTGAACCAGACGCTGCAGCGTGCACCCAGTTCCGCCTGCCCAAGCACGTGGGCGCCCGGTGCTATCCAGACGCTGGGGTGGCATTGCGGTCTGTGAGCTTCGAGTTCATAGGCTGGCATGGGTTTCTCCTGGTTGTTGTACTTGCTCAACCCGATCCGCTTCGAGTTTGCGTAGGATCGCGCGCTGCACTTTGCCACTGGTTGTCATGGGCAGGTTTTCAATAAATTCGATTTCTTTTGGGTATTCGTAAGGCGCAAGTTTTTGCTTGACCTGTGCCTGTAGGGCCTTGATGAGTTGGGCTTGTTGGTTTGAATCCCGGTAATTTTCTGGCCGCGAAAGTACCACAAAGGCTTTTACCAAATTGCCACGTTCACGATCAGGCTTGGGAACGACTGCCACATTGGCCACATCGGGGTGCTGAAGCAGGCAATGTTCGATTTCGCCCGGGCCAATTCGATAGCCGGCAGCCTTAAACATATCGTCAGCTCGTCCGGCGTACCATAAAAAGCCATCGTCATCGCGCGTGGCTAAGTCCCCGGTGCGACACCAATCACCGTTATATTTATCATCGGTTGATTTGAGATTGCGCCAATACTCAATGAAAAACACCGGGTCTGGATGTCCATGTCGGTCGTTACGATGGACCGCGACTTCTCCCATGCTGCCCGCTGGCACTTCAAGGCCCTCGTCATCAATGACGGCAACCCGATGCCCAGGGTAGGGTCGTCCAATCGATCCTGATCGACTCTCCCAATAGCGCGAGCAATTACCCACGACATAGTTCATCTCGGTCTGCCCGAACATTTCGTTGACGGTAAGGCCCAAGGCTTGCTCGCACCAGTCATAAAGCGTGGGACCGACCGATTCGCCAGCTGACATGACCGCTCGAAGATTGAGTGTTTTCGTTGCGCGCGGATCGGCATCGGATTTGAGCATCGCTTTTAATGCGGTGGGAAATAAAAAAGCATGTGAAATAGCATATCGTTCTAAGAGCTCGTAGGCGATTTCACCTGAGAATCGTCCCTTGTAGGCGAGAATCGACTGACCAAAGTAAAGGCTTGGCAGCAAAGCGTCCATGAGCCCACCGGTCCAGGCCCAGTCTGCAGGCGACCAAAAGCAGGTTGCCTGGTCGGGAAACCAGTTTTGCGAGGCGACAAAACCTGGCAAGTTGCCAATCAAAGCACGGTGAGGAATCAATGCGCCCTTGGGCGGGCCTGTCGTGCCGCTGGTGTAGAGCAATTGAGCAGGCTCTGAGGCAAGCGTTTTGACCGCAGTGAATCGAGGGTGCCCCTGATCGAGCAAATCCTGAACGTCAAATTCCTGATCGCTGGGATCAAGCACATCACCCGTGTGCTCCTCGGCAGCAATGGCCATGAATCGCACACAGTCTGGCCTTGCGCTTCGAAGCGCGGGCAGTGCTGAAGCGTCCGCAATAAGCCCGCAGGCTTCGCTATCAGCCAGTCGGTAGGCCAAAGCTTCTGGACCAAATAGGATCGACAAAGGCATAGCGATCGCGCCAAGACGATAAAGCGCAATATGAGCAACAGCAGTGATAGGGCGTTGGGGTAAGACGATCGCCACGCGGTCACCGCGTTGGACACCTAACTCGCGTAGCGAGCAAGCAAGCCGATTTGCTGCCAGGTGCAGATCGCGATAGGTCCAGACACTTGTCTGACCGAACTCGTTCTCATAGCGAATTGCAATCCGCCCCTGGTCTTTAGCCCAACGCGAACAGATTAATTGTTCAATATTAAGTTGCGCTGGAACTTTCCACTGAAAGGACTCATAGGCGCTTTTATAGGTATCTGTCATGCTCGACGCGGCCTCCCACTACAATCTAATCGATGAATGCTAACCCGAATCCCTTCAAGCCCTATGAGCCCTTGCGCAAGGCCGAGGAAGTACAAGTATCCATTCGAGGCCTGAGCTACTGCATTCGGCATTGGCCGGTCAAGGGCAGAGCCAGATTTCAGATCCTAATGCTGCATGGGTGGATGGATGTTTCAGCATCGTTTCAATTTTTAATTGACTACCTGCCCGATGATGTCGAGGTATTCTCGCCCGACTGGCGCGGTTATGGCCATAGCTCTCATAGCCCAAGTGATACCTACTGGTTTGCGGACTACCTGGCTGATTTAGATCGCTTGATCGCTGAGCTCCGATCTCAGCGGCTGATCACGGGTCCGATTCAGCTTTTGGGACATAGTATGGGTGGTAATGTCGCTTGCCTGTATGCCGGCATTCGACCCGATGCGATCGCTTCGCTCATCAATCTCGAAGGTGTTGGTATGCCGGCGACCGAAGCTAACCAGGCGCCAGCGCGCTACAGGCAGTGGCTTGATGAACTTGCCAAAGGCAGTTCTCCGATGAAGTCCTACGCTGATCGCGAAGCAGTGGCCCAACGGCTGCAGCAAAACAACCCAAGACTGCGCGCTGACTACGCTGCCTTTCTCGCAACCCATTGGGCGGCGCCTGCTCAGGACGGTCGGTGGCATTTACTTGCCGATCCCAGCCATAAGGGTATCCATCCGGTCTTATACCGAGTCGACGAAGTGCTAGCCTGTTGGCGCGAAATCAAGGTGCCCGTGCTTTGGGTTTGTTCCGAGCACATGAACGCCTGGCACGCCTTTGTTAAGACCGAAGCCTATAAGGCTCGCCTTGATAGCATTGCCCGCCGACGCGATGTGTTGATTCGAGATGCCGGTCATATGTTGCATCACGATCAACCCCAAGCTCTGGCGCTTGCCATTACCGAGTTTCTTGGATGAGTGCTCAAGGCCTCACTTTATGAGGCTCCACCCGCGAGGCTATCAGGGCTTAAAAGACCTTGAGCCTTTGTTTCACAGCGATCCTTGGCGTGTGCGGGCTGACTTGCATTGTCATTCGTATCACTCCGATGGCCTGTGTTCACCCCAGCAGTTAACGGCCAAGGCAAAGGCGCAAGCTGTCGAGCTCTTCGCACTGACTGATCACGACAGCCTTAAGGGTCAGCAAGAAGCAAGAGAGGCTGCTGAATCTGTCCAGCTGCCCTGGCTGAGCGGTGTAGAGATTTCTGTTACTTGGGCAGGGCAAACCATTCACATTGTTGGCTTGGGCTTTGACCCCGAGCATCCATTACTCGTGGCAGGGCTTGCACGCATTCGGTCGCAGCGTTTGGCACGTGCTCAGGCTATCGATCAATCGCTTGCCAAGGTCGGGCTTGAAGGTGCTTTGGATGCCGCTTTAAGCCAAGTGCGCGACATTGAGCAGATTTCTCGTACCCACATCGCGCGATGGATTGCAGCAAGATGCGGTTTTTCAGATCTCAGAGAGGTTTTCGCGCGCTATCTTTGCGACGGCAAGCCAGGCGATGTACCGCAGCGATGGGCAAGTCTTCGTGATTCAACAGGCTGGATACAAGCGGCCGGGGGTGTTGCTGTGCTCGCACACCCTGCACGCTATCGCTTGAGCCCCTTGCTCCAACACTGCCTGATTGAAGAATTTCGTGAGGCAGGGGGGCTTGCTCTGGAAACCGCCTCCGGTTCGCATGCCCTACGCGAAGTTCTCCATTTCAGTCGTTTTGCGAGTCAGTATCAGCTAAGAGCTTCAGCAGGATCCGACTTTCATGCGGAACAAGAGAGCCGACGCGGCTTGGGTGAGGTTCCGATGATTGCGGATGTTGTCGAACCTCTTTGGTCAAAATGGTATGTAAGTCATTGATATATAAAAAATAATAATCGATGCGTCGTCTCATTGTCCATCCCGAAGATCCGCAGGCTCGTCTGATTCAACAAGCGGTTCAAGCGCTTCGCTCGGGTGATTTATTAATCATGCCGACTGACGCTTGTGCGGTCATTGCTGCCGCCTTGGATCATAAGTCTGCCGTGGACCGTCTGCGTGCAGTCAGACAATTGAGCGATCGCCATTTATTGACGCTTCTTTGTGCAGACCTTTCTGCGCTGGCAAGCTACGCCAAGGTAGACGACGTTGCCTATCGATTCTTAAAGGCTTGGACCCCAGGCCCCTACACGTTTATTCTTAATGCGAGTAAGCAGGTACCACGTCGTGTCTGGCATCCATCAAGACGAACAATCGGACTGAGGGTGCCTAAACATCCCGTCACCATGGCAGTGCTGAAAGCCTTCGGCGAACCCTTGCTTTCAAGTAGCCTTATCTGGCCTGGAGAAACCGAGCCGATGCATGACGCCGATGATATCGCCGAGCGATTTGGGGGCAGCCTTGAGGTATTTCTTGATAGCGGCCACTATGGCATGGTGCCAACTACAGTCATTGACCTGACGAGCGGTGAGGCCGAGGTGATTCGTGAGGGGGCAGGTTCTTTGAAGCCACTTACAATCGACGCATGGACGAAAACTGGATTCAAGTCATCGCGGTCTATGCCCTCCCGGTAATTTTCGCGATCACATTGCACGAAGCGGCACACGGGTGGATGGCCCAAAGGCTTGGGGATCCCACCGCGGAACAACTTGGCCGTATTTCGCTGAACCCCGGTCGACATGTGGATCCGGTTGGCACCTTGCTTGTACCTGGTTTGACCCTTGCACTTGGCGGAGCCATGGGTGCCTTTGCTCTTTTTGGTTGGGCTAAGCCAGTTCCAGTAGACGCGCGTTACTTCAAGCGCCCTGTTCGCGATATGGCCTGGGTGGCGGCAGCTGGTCCCGGCGTAAATCTTCTCATGGCGCTTTGCTGGGCGCTGCTGGCTAAGCTCGTGCTGCTCTATGTGGCGATGGCAGGCAGTGCTGAAGCAGTCCCAACGCTAGGTCCTCCAGTCGCAGCGGAGTATGCGCTGCGAGTGGCTGTGGCAGGTATTGTTGTTAATGTTGCCTTAATGGTTTTAAACCTTCTGCCGCTGCCGCCCTTAGACGGATCGAGAGTGGTTACTGCGCTATTGCCGCCTGCGGTTGGCTGGCGCTATGCTCAATTAGAACGATATGGACTTTGGATTTTGTTGATCTTGCTTTTTACCGGTGCGCTTGGGGCAATCGTTCGACCCATCACCGCCTGGACGCTGCAGATCATTGTCACTATTTTCGGGCTTCGTTAATTTATGCATAACAGTGATCATTCAGGTGATGGGCCAAACACCGCCCCTGTTCAGTCGGTATTGTCGGGTATGCGACCGACTGGCGCTTTGCACCTTGGGCACTACCACGGTGCGCTTGCCAATTGGGTGACATTGCAAGATCGATATCAATGTTATTTCTTTGTGGCCGACTGGCATGCGCTAACCACCCACTACGAGTCGCCTGAACTCATCCAGAAAAACATACGCGATATGGTGATTGACTGGCTAGCCGCTGGGATCGATCCCGAGCGTTCAGTCTTGTTTATTCAATCGCAAGTCCCTCAACACGCTGAGTTGCACTTATTGCTTTCGATGTGCACGCCCTTGAGTTGGCTTGAGCGTGTGCCAACCTATAAAGACCAGCAGGCCAACTTGAGCGACAAAGACCTTGCAACCTATGGCTTTCTGGGCTACCCCTTGTTGCAAGCGGCAGATATATTGATTTATGGCGCATCATGGGTGCCGGTTGGCGAAGATCAGGTGCCGCATGTCGAACTGACGCGAGAGGTCGCAAGGCGTTTTAACCACTTATTCGGACGCGAACCCGACTTTGAGCACAGGCTTGGACAATGTCTCAAAGGGCTTGCACCAGAAGCAGTCGCTGCATTGAAGCAATCGCGTTCCGCCTGGCTTGAGTCGGGAGACAGCGCAGCACGTGAGAGGGCAAGAATCTTATTAGACCGGCTTGGACTGAGTCGCCCAGATCGCCAGCGCTTAGGCGGTTGGATCGAAGGTGCTGGCAGGCAGTTGCTTTCTGAACCCCAACCCTTGCTTACCGAAGCATCAAGACTTCCAGGTCTTGATGGGCGAAAAATGTCCAAAAGTTATGGTAACGCCATTGCGATGCGTGATGATGCGGTCGAGCTTGAAGCGAAAATCCGCAAGATGCCTACCGATCCTGCGCGTGTCAGACGAAGCGATCCTGGCAATCCGGAGCATTGTCCCGTTTGGGATTTGCACAAGGTTTACAGCGAACAAAGCACACGGGACTGGGTGCAAGCTGGTTGCACGAGCGCCGGTATCGGTTGCATCGAGTGCAAAAAGCCCGTCGCCGAGGCGGTTCAACGCGAACAGGCACTGTTTTATCAACGTGCTGAGCCTTTTTTAAAGCATCCTGAGCGGGTCGATGAAATTCTCAAAATAGGATCAAAGTTGGCCTCGGAGGCCGCCGAACAGACCATGGTGCAGGTTCGCGCGGCGATGGGCTTATCGCCACGATGGATTTAAGCCTCGTTGCGCGGTTTCAAACGCGATGACTAAACATCTATGCACCGCGGAGCACTCTCATTCCCGCGCTTCGCGCTGGGTACAGCGTTACCTGCCAACACTCGCCGATGGTTCGGTCAGCGCCCCGGTCTTGCTCGACTGGGCATGCGGCCAAGGCAGGCACAGCTTGCTTGCGCTTGATCGTGGTTGGCAAGTACTAGCGATCGATAAGGACCCGAGTGCGCTTGAACGTCTTTGTGAGCAGGCGCAGGAGGCGGCTTATTCAAGCGCATTGCACTGCTTTGCAATTGATTTAGAGCGTCCAGATAGCCTCGAGATGCTTCGCTGCAAGGCACTGGATCTTGGGATTCATGCCATCGATGCGTTGGTGGTTACCAATTATTTGTATCGCCTGCATTGGAGAGCGATGATGAGCTTGCTTCGTCCAGGTGGCCTTTTGCTTTATGAAACATTTGCCGAGGGACAGCAGCAGCTGGGGCGCCCAAGGCGTGGCTCCTTTTTGCTGCAGGCAGGGGAACTTCTTGCCAAGGCGCAACAAAGCAATCTGGCAATCTTCGCCTTTGAAGATGTCGTGGAGCGCGATGAGCAGTCCCAGCCGATCGCAAGAGTACAGCGGCTTTGGGCAAGAAAAGTTGATCCTGTGTCTGGAGCCGATCCTTGGCTCGGTTAGAATTTTCACTTTCTGGGGTGAGCCATGATTAAGGGAAGTATTGTTGCGATCATTACGCCGATGTTTGAAGACGGCAGCATCGATTGGGACAGCTATCGCCAATTGATTGACTGGCATATTGAATCGGGCACCGATGCGATTGTTGCTGTGGGCACTACGGGTGAGTCGCCCACGGTCGATCATGAGGAAAACTGCAAGCTTATTGAAGAGGCTGTGCGCCATGCGGCTGGCCGTATCCCGGTGATTGCGGGGACAGGAAGCAATGCCACGCAAGAGGCCTTAGAACTTACCCAGTTCGCAAGCAAGGTCGGGGCTGTAGCCTCGCTCCAAGTTGTTCCCTACTACAACAAGCCGACCCAAGAGGGCATGTACCAGCACTTTAAAACGATTGCAGAAAAGGGTGGCTTGCCTGTTATTTTGTATAACGTTCCAGGTCGAACCGTTGCCGATTTGTCAAACGACACAGTCTTGCGTCTTGCTCAGGTTCCTGGGGTTATTGGGCTGAAAGACGCAACTGGCGACATACCTCGTGTGAGCGATTTGTTGGCTCGATTGCCGGGCGATTTCGCAGTTTATAGCGGTAACGATGATTCGGCGCTTGCCTTGATCGCGATGGGTGGGCACGGCGTCATCTCCGTAACAGCAAACATTGCGCCGGCCGCCATGGCACAGCTGTGTCGAGCAGCCTTTGAGGGGCGTTGGTCGGATGCGCTTGCGATTAATCGCCGATTACTGCCCTTGCACTTCAAGCTTTTCGTTGAGGCGAATCCGAGTCCAGCCAAATGGGCTCTACAGCAAATGGGTCGTATCAAATCGGGTATTCGCCTGCCCTTGCTACCCCTGTCTGAGGGCTTTCACGCGACAGTACGCGATGCTATGAAACAGTCAGGAGTACTTTCTTGAAGCGCAGATGGCAAGGCGGCGGGGCTTTACTCATCACTTGTTGCTTGGCATCGTGTTCGAGCCTTGAGGTTCTGAATGACATCAACAAGGTCGACTATAAGGGAGCTTCAAAGGCTCCGTCGCTTGAGGTTCCACCCGATCTGGTGCGCCCCGGCGGCAGCGACCGCTACGCTGCCTTTGATCGACCCGGCGACCGAACCCTCAGTGGGTTTCAAGCGGCGCGTGTTGGCCCTGGTGCAGACCGTGGCGTATTGCCGACGGTCGCAGGTGCGCGCATTGAGAAAGAAGGCTCAGGACGACTCTACCTGGTGGTTGACATGCCGATTGAAAAGGCTTGGCCGGTGGTTAAGCGTTTCTGGCAAAACAATGGGTTTTCATTCACGGTCGATCGAAGCGATATCGGTATCTTAGAGACAGAGTGGGCTGAGAATCGAGCGCGGATTCCCCAGGATTTCATTCGACGGACCATCGGTCGGGTATTTGACGGACTTTACTCGTCGGGTGAGCGTGATAAATATCGTATCCGTCTCGATGCGCGCGGTGGAAGCACTGAAATTGTCATTAGTCATCGAGGCATGCAAGAGGTTCTGGTCGACAGAGATAGCATTCGAACCCAGTGGCAACCAAGGCCAAGCGAGCCCGAACTCGAAATTGAGTTTTTGCGTCGTATGCTGCTTCAGTTTGGCGACACGGCGAGCCAGGCCGATGCAAAGATCACCGAGGCAGGCGGTGCTCGGCTCGGTTCGGGTGCCGCTCAAGCTGGACGCAGCCGTTCGGGTGCTGATACTTCACAGGCCCGCTTAAAGCGGGAGCCCGAGGGTTCTTCGCTCGAACTGACCATGAATTTTGATCGTGCATGGCGCCAGGTCGGACTTGCGCTTGATCGTGGCGGCTTTACGGTCGAGGATCGTGATCGCAGCCAGGGCTTTTTTTATGTTCGCTATATCGATCCAGGTCTTGATCGCGAAGCGCCTCAGCGTGGCATTTTCTCCAGTCTGAAGTCGCTATTTCAATCGGCTTCAGGCCAAACCCCCAAGCAGTATCGTATGCAGGTCACCGCCAAGGACGAACTTGCAAAGGTCGATATTTTTGATACAAAGGGGCAGCGACTGAAAGGCGATGAGGAGCGTCTGGTAGCAGAAAGTATGCTCAAATTGTTACAAGAACAATTGCGTTGACGCCCGTTCATGCGATTTTCGAGTCTGGGAAGCGGCAGCGCCGGTAATGCAACGCTGCTGCAGTGGGAGCACGAAGGTTTAAACCACCATCTTTTGTTGGACTGCGGCTTTTCTGAGCGCGAGCTTGCATATCGACTCGCTGAGCGAGGTCTATCCATCGAATCGCTCGATGCGATATTGATTACCCATGAGCACGGCGACCATTTGGGGAAAGCTCCTCAAATCGCAGCCCGCTATGGGCTTGCGCTTTGGACGACACTCGGAACCATTCGTTCGGTCTTGATCGAGCGCGCCGAGCGTAAACAACGATTAAACCATCTTCGTTTGCAGCCTGGGGCGTGTTATGAATTGTTTGGTCTTCAGATTGAAGCTGTTGCAGTTCCTCACGACGCAAATGAGCCGGTACAGTTCATTTTTAGTCATCAACCAGAAGGTGATTGTCCGTCGACTCGCCTTGGTGTGCTCACCGATCTTGGTCATGTAAGCGCTCATGTCCTTCAGCGTTATCGGAATTTGGACGCCTTAGTGGTCGAGAGCAACCACGATGTACACATGCTAGAGGCTTCTTCGTATCCAACTTCGTTGAAGCGTCGCGTTGGGGGAGATTGGGGTCATTTATCCAATGACCAGTGCGCAGCCTTTCTAACGGCAATCGAGGCAGATGCAATCCCATGTGTGATAGCCGCGCATCTGAGCCAGCAAAATAATCATCCAGACCGCGTGAGATCGTTGATGCATCAAGAACTTGGCAGCAGTTTTGCCCAGCGCCTCGTCATCGCGGACCAGTCCTCAGGATTTGGCTGGCAGACCGTCATAAAACGGTCATAACTTGGCTACAACGAGTTCGAACGATGACAAAAAAAAGCCGGCAGGACGCCGGCATTTTCTTATTCGCCGGGTTAACCCAAGCGAGTAAGCGAGAACAAAACCTCGCGATTACTTCTTAGCGGGTTCGGCAGGTGCAGCAGCAGGTGCGGCAGCATCCTTGTTTTCAGGAGCAGGTGCAGCTGCGTCCTTATTCTCAGGGGCAGGTGCTGCAGGTGCAGCAGCAGGTGCCTCAGCCTTAGGAGCTTCAGCAGGCTTGGCTTCTTCTTTCTTCTGGCAGCCAGCCAATGCAAGAGCGAAAAGCGATGCGATTAAAAGCGACTTCTTCATGTGTTTTCCTTTCGTTACGGCAAATAAATCGATATGAAAACTGTCCGAGGATTGTTGACAGTTTGCCTCGAACTAAAGCTGATAGTGCAAAGCTCTATCAATCGAGCGCAGGCAAGCCCGTATTATAGCCTTTAGGAATGCTTCTCACTCCAAAAGCGTATCGAACCTTGCTGGTAGCAGCCAAATAAGCTGTCAAATAGTGGCTGAAATTCAACAGTTTTCTTGCATTCTCCTGCATCTTGCCGTTTGGTGACAGGATCAAAGTGCTTTGTAGGGGCATTTGACAAGGCGTTCGTCATGTTTTCTGGTAACGATTTTTTCAATTGATTTGCATGGATATAACGCTGGTCGGCAAGCTGCCTGAGTAAGGGGCAGGGCCGAGCGAGGATTTCGCCGTTGAGCCAAACAGACTTGTTATCGTAAACCATGCGACTTGCAGGGTGAAGTGCAAGCCCGAAGGCCAAAGCCTTGCTGAGCCATTGACGTTTGCTTAGCGACTTAGCAGGACTTTCAAACCAGGCGTTGGCTGCAGGTTCGCTGAGAAAGCGCCCCAAAGCTTGTTCAACAAGTGGCTGCTCACTTCGAAAAGACATCGCCCATTGTTTGAGTTGTTCGGCGAGTGCGATAGGAATACGACCAGCTTGTTTTGTTTTCGCTAGGCGCATGTCCTGGTAGCGCGGATTGGCACCTGAGACCGACTCGGCGGCCTCGAGTAGAAAGTACTGCAAGAACTCTTGGCGAGACGGTGCACGAAAGCCAACCGACCAGGTGCTGCATGGGCTAAGTGCAACGCCCTCATGAGCCCAGCGAGGTGGCAAATACAAGCAATCGCCTGGTTCTAAAACAGCCTCAAATTGCGGTTCAAAACGCTCTAGTAATTTAAGTGGTTTGTTTGTCTGGAAACGATGATCACTTTGATAACCCCAGCGCCATCGACGTTGGCCATGTCCTTGCACCAGAAAGACATCGTACTCATCGAGGTGCGCGCCAACGCCGCCACCGGCGGAGGCAACACTGATCATGACATCATCGATTCTTGCATGGGGCAAAAAACCAAATGCCAGGCGCAAAGCATAGGCCTGATCAAGACTTCGATCCATTCCTTGGAGCAATATCGTCCATTGTTTTGTACGCAGGCTAGGAAGTGCGTCGAAAGGCCCCTCTTGCATCGACCAGTCCTGTTTTCGAACCCGGATCAGACGACTCGAGATGTCGTCTTGCTGTGCAAACGACAGCAAGGATTCGAGCCCGGTATTAACCGATCCAGGATCGACAAAGCGTCGCAAGAGCAATGGCTTTTGTTGCCAGAACTGCGCGAGGAACTCGGCTACACTGGTCGGGCCAAAATTGAGCCCGCCGACGTTATTTTTTGGTCGCCGATTGGTTACTTTTTTTGTTGATGTCATTGACTTAGCATGAGAAAGCAATCAGCTCTTTTGAGTCATGGTGTGCAAGCAGAGACTACCCAAGCATAACAAGTCTATTTGTCTTCAGACAAGGAGGTCAATTGAGCGAAGAGAAGAGCGTTGCTTACGGACAATGGGTGAGTTTAAGATATCGAATATATGACAGTCTTGCTGAGCCCATCGAGCCCGAGGCCCGAAGTTTGGTTTATTTGCATGGGGTGCAAAGAGATCTATTTCCAAAGATCGAGCAGGCGATCGAGGGACTCGGTCCATTAGCGAAACTATCCCTTTATCTCGAGCCAAACGACAGTTTTGGGGACTACGACGAGCAGTTGATTCATTTGGTGGCCCGTGAATTATTGCCTTCAGCGATCGAGGCCGGTATGAGCTTTGAGGGTATCCCGGGTCAGCCCAATGACGGCATCCGCTACACAGTTACAGATTTTACAGACGATGTTGCCGTGCTTGATGGCAATCATCCGCTTGCTGGAATGGGTTTGCGGTTTGACATCGAGGTTCTCGATATTTGGCCGGCGACCACAGACGAAATCGAAGCGTGTGATTCAGATCAGTCCTAAACCTAGTCTTCGCACATACGCTTTAACTCATAGAGCCAAGCTTGCGCTTGTTTCGGGGTAATCTCGTCGGGATTAATGCCCGCTAACACATCCCGGAGCGATGCCTCGGGCGGTGAGGCTTCGACGATTTGAGGGGTACTAAAAAGATCGGGTTGCATCAAGCGGTCGCGCGAGCTTTGCTCAAGGCTATCAAGTAATTGGGCAGCCTTACGAGTCACTGCTGAGGGCAGTCCTGCCAAGCGTGCGACTTGAATGCCGTAGCTTCGGCTCGCCGGGCCCTCTCGGACTTGATGCAAAAATCGTATCCCAGTTCGCCCTTCGGCAGCACTAAGGTGCAAATTGATAACAGCCGCTAAATGTTGGGACAGCGCTGTGAGCTCGAAGTAATGGGTTGCGAAAAGGCATAGGCTTCGGTTGCCTTGTGCGAGTTGTTCTGCAATCGCCTGGGCAAGCGCCAGTCCGTCGTAGGTGGAAGTGCCTCGACCTATTTCGTCCATGAGCACCAGAGACTTCTCACTTGCATGATGCAAGATGGCTGCGGCTTCTGTCATTTCAACCATAAAGGTTGAGCGGCCACCCGCGAGATCGTCAGATGCACCAATTCTAGTGAAGATACGATCAAAGACACCTAAGGTGCATGATCGAGCAGGCACAAAAAATCCGCAGTGCGCCATGAGTACAATCAAGGCGATTTGCCGCATGTATGTCGACTTTCCACCCATGTTTGGGCCTGTAATGATCGCCATGCGCTGTTGTTCATGCATATCGCAGTCATTAGCGATAAAGCCCTCGACCAGGGTTTCGAGCACAGGATGGCGACCTTGCTCAATGCGAAGTAACTGTCCTTCGCTCAATGATGGCTGACACCACTGTGAGTCAACTGAAATCGACGCGATCGACTGAGCAAGGTCAATGCGAGCAATGGCTTGGCCGGCAGCCTGAAGTGCCGGTACATGGCTCAACAACCCGCTCACCAGGGCTTCGTAAAGTTTACGTTCGCGATGAAGCGCGCGCTCCTTTGCAGAAAGTGCCTTGTCTTCAAAGGCCTTGAGCTCGGGGGTAATGAATCGTTCTGCATTTTTTAGCGTCTGGCGACGACGATAATCATCGGGTACGCGCGTGAGTTGCCCCTGGCTCACTTCGATATAAAAACCGTGAACACTGTTATAGGCAACCTTTAGATTGGCGATACCAGTGCGCTCACGTTCGCGGACTTCAAAGCGTGCGAGGAATTCATCACATCCACGATCAAGACTTCTCAGTTCATCGAGTTCGATATCGAAGCCGTCACGGATCACCCCACCATCGCGCAGCTGGCTCGCGGGTTCATCGAGCAGTTGTTGCTCAAGGCAAGTCAAAAGTGTTGGCTCGAGATCGAGTGCGGCGAGTTCGGATTGAAAAGCCTGCGGAAGCCTACTCATCAGTGTCGGCAAAATCTTGATCGCAGCCCGTAGCGCGGCAAGCTCACGCGGCCTGATCGATCCAAGTGCAATTCTTGTTGCTAGACGCTCAAAATCCACCATGGCGTCGAGTTGGCCTAGCAGCGAGTCGTCTAAAGCAGGCAAAAGCGCAAGAATTTGCTGCTGTCGCTGCGAGATCTCCTGCCAATCGCGAACCGGATGCAGTAAACGGTGACGCAACAGGCGCGACCCTGCGGCGCTGCGACACTGATCAAGTCTTGCCAAAAGGGTGTGGCTTGTGCCGCCGTGTAAACCTTCGACCAGCTCAAGATTTCTACATGCGACCTGATCGAGCGTCAGATAGGCGTCGCTGCGCCACCGACGAATCGACTGTAAATGTGGCATCGCAGCGTCTTCAAGCAATCCGCTATTTTTTGCAGCATATTCGATAAGCGCATACGCAGCGCTTTGTAGTGCAGGCTCATCGCCGATCTCAAAGCCCTTCATTGATGCCACGCCCAGCCGTTCGCTAAGCTTTCGCAAAGCGCGTTCACGCTCAAAATGCCAATCGGCTAAGGGTTTTACGACCATCGTATCGCCCATTGACGCAGGCAGTATGCCGACCAAAGCTTCGGGGACCAAGACCTCAACACATTGCATGTTTTGCAAAAAGTCGCTCAACCCGTTCCAGTCGACTTCTGCAACAAGACATTCACCCGACGCCAGTGACATCCAGGCAAGTGCCGCTTGCTGTCGGCGATCAGATCGGGTAATCGCAGCCAGGCATCGCTCCTCGCGATCGGGCAGAAGGCTTGCATCGGTGAGTGTTCCCGGTGTGACGACACGAAGTACTTGACGCTCGACGGGACCTTTACTCGTAGCCGGGTCGCCGATTTGCTCGCAAATGGCGACCGATTCACCGGCTTTGACTAGTCGCGCCAAATAGGGCTCAAGGGCATGTACTGGTACGCCCGCCATACGGATCGGCTTTTGGTTTGACTGACCCCGAGTTGTTAGGGTTATGCCTAAAAGCTTGGCGCCGCGCTCGGCATCGTCTCCAAAGAGCTCGTAGAAGTCGCCCATTCGATAAAAAAGAAGAACGTTCGGATAATTAGCCTTTATGCGTAAATACTGCTGCATCATCGGCGTATGGCCAGCAAAGCTTGTGGCTTGTTCTTCCTTAGTGGTCTTCATACGATTGGTTTGTTATCGAGTTCGAAGTTCCACTCGATTTGCAGCAAGCGCGACTTCATTCGGATGACCTCATGCGATTTAGCACAGAGTTTAACGCCCAAGCGATCGAGTCATCCTGGGGACTTGCATCGCTGCGAGCTTTGCTGGTGCGGCGTTTGAAACGCCTCGGCTGGACAATTGATCGTCGAGCCAGGACACTTGACTTATCTTGCTGCTTATAAGGCCTCGCCGATGTCTGGAACCTCGTTTTCGTTTGAGCCCGTGCAATTGCCGGCGCAGGCTGTTGCCTTGCGCGAAGAAGTGCGGCGATTTGTTGCAGACCATGTTCAGGCTGGTGCTTTCGACCCACGGTTAAATGCCTGGGGTACCAGGCACCCAGCTTTTTCAAAGGCCTGCGGCGAGAAGGGCTACATCGGCATGTGTTGGCCCAAACGATATGGGGGACATGAAAGGTCGGCGCTTGAACGCTTTGTGGTGATTGAAGAACTACTGGCCGCCGGTGCACCTGTGGGCTGTCATTGGGTTGCCGATCGGCAAAGTGGTACGCAAATTCTGCGACATGGTACTGAGGAAGCCAAATCCTTGATCATTCCGAAGATTGTCAAGGGCGAGTGTTATTTCAGTATCGGTATGAGTGAGCCCGACTCAGGTTCGGACTTGGCTGCTGTACGAAGCCGAGCACAACGTGTTGATGGGGGCTGGGAGATCACAGGATCAAAGGTCTGGACAAGCGCAGCCCACATGGCTCACTACCTCATCTTATTGGCAAGAACCGAAGCACTTGACCAAGATCGACATGCGGGACTTACCCAGTTCATTATCGATACATCAAAGCCAGGCTTTAGCACAAGACCGATCCATAATTTATACGGAGGTCATGATTTCAATGAAGTGATCTTGCAGGACTATTTCGTCTCAGACGCTATGGTTCTTGGCGAGGTAGGTCAGGGCTGGCGTTTAGTGACCGGCGAGCTTGCCTTTGAGCGCTCTGGTCCCGATCGCTTTATGAGTACTTTTCAGCTCCTGCTCGACTCGATTCGTCAGCTATCGAAAGTAGATCATTCAGATCGCCATAGTCTTCAGGAATTGGGCCGATTGATCGTACACCTTGCGAGCCTGAGGCGCATGTCAAGTTCAATAGCAGGAAAGCTTGAGCGCGGGGAGAATCCAGCTATTGAAGCAGCCTTGGTCAAAGACTTGGGCACAGCCTTCGAACGCGAAGTACCCGAGGTGTTCAGGCGGCTTTTTGGTATCGAGCCATCGATGGGGCCAAGTGCTGCCTATGATGAGAACTTAGGTATGACGATTCTGCGCTCGCCATCATTCACCTTGCGCGGCGGTACACGGGAAATATTGCGCGGGATGATTGCTCGTGGCCTTGGCTTGCGTTAAGGAGGCTCTTCATGCTGGACACCATCGACCGTATCGCTGCTGATTACTTAAAGCCGGCCGCTATTCATGCCGCTGAAGAAGGTGTTTTTCAGCTGTCGCTCTGGGAAGCTTTGGGCGATGTTGGACTTACAACGGCGATGTTGCCAGATTCTGCAGGTGGCTTAGCGCTTGGGTTGCATGAGGTCTGCGACATGCTGTCACGTTGCGCCTACCACGCCATGCCTATACCCATCGCCGAAACCGCATTGGCTATTGCCTTGGTGTCTGCGAGCAATCCGCAGTGGACAGGGCCCCTGGCCGATGCGCTCATTGACACATACAGCAAGGAACAACATCGCTTGGTCCTCAGTGCGTCGCTACAAAAAGAAGAGCTAATGGCTTTAAGAGTTGGCTGGGCCGGCCAGGCTCAGGCTTTGGTCCTTGTGGATGAACAAGGAACTGTTTCATGGTGTGACCGACCTCGGCAAGCATGGCAGGTCGTGGCTGCAAGGCGCAATCTTGCTGGTGAGCCAAGGGAGGATGTTCGCATTCACGCTGAGCATATCAGCACGAGAAGCCACGGTATGGGTCTTCATCATCGCTTTGAACAAATGGGTGCGTTGGTGAGGGCTGCCCAGATCAACGGCGCAATAGAACGAACGCTACAGTTATCGATCCAATACGCTAATGAGCGCAAGCAGTTTGGACGAGCGATTGGTAAGTTTCAGGCGGTGCAGCATATGCTTGCGGTGCTTGCTTCGCATGCTGCGGCGTCGCAAGCAGCTTATCAGGCTGCACTTGATGCAATCGCTGGTCATGGCTGGGGCGAACACGCCGCATGGTCGGTGGCGATCGCCAAGGCTCGTGCGAGTGAGGCTGGAGGTCTTTGTGCTGATCTTGCCCACCAAGTCCACGGTGCGATGGGCTTTACTCGCGAACATAGCTTGCATCGCTTTACTCGCAGGCTTTACGCATGGCGTGATGAATTTGGGAACGAGGCCTATTGGCAGTCCCGCGTTGGCGCTTGGACGCTTGAACTTGGCGCTGAGGCCTTATGGGATCACCTGGTTCGTCAGTAATGGTTGGCTTCCGATCTGCTAAAGCATGCGTTCTAATAAAGGTAGCAAGCTCTCAGCCGTGGGTATGCTTCGAGGATTCGTAGGAATCCATCGGTCATGCATGCATAGCCTTGCGAGTTCGGGGAGCTGATCAGCACGAATGCCATAGTGCCCGAGGCGACTTGGCAGGGTCAAGTCTAAGACGAGCCTTTCGATGTAGCCTGCTGCGTCGCCATCATCTGCGCCCAAGGCCTTGGCTACCTCTACTTGGGCTGCTGCATTGACGACCGAATTAAATCGTAGAACACTTGCAAGCGTAATGCATGATGTAATGCCGTGCGGAATCTTAGCCCAAGACCCAAGTAGATGCCCGATAGCATGGCTTGCGCCTTTGCTCACACCCGACTGCGAGCCGACCATCGATAGCCACATGCCGATCTGACAATCAAAACGTGCTTGCAGATCCGAGGGGTCGCGAAACGAGCGTAAAAGTGCCTGCGGCAATAAACGCATTGCTTGCAGATCGGCTGCCTGTGAAAAGGGCTGTGCATGGATCGATAAATACCCTTCAACAGCATGATCGATCGCTCTTACCCCAGAGGAAAGCCAAAGCGGCATCGGCGTTGCTAAGGTCAACGCGGGATCAAGAATGACATGTGAGGGTACTGCATAAGGATGCTGAACGCTCTCTTTAATGCCAGTTTCGCTATTGGTCATGCCTGCGTAAGCGGTAAACTCTCCCGCAGAGAGGGTAGTGGGCAGCGCAATCATTCTTGCTTTAGGCGCTTTAAGGCCGGGCGCCGGCTTTCCAGCGACCGAGCGCAGCCGATCCATCCCTTTGATGCTGTCGATATCGTTAGAGAGGCACAACTGAACGATCTTGCCTGCATCGGTTTGCGAGCCTCCACCAAGCGTTATGAGAACTTCTGCCTGAGCGCTCTTCGCCGCTTGTGCTGCTGCGAAAACAGACTCTCTCGGTGTGTGTGCGGTGACACCATCAAAAACGCCCACAAGCCGGGAGCCAAGCTTTTCTTCGAGCCGCTGAAGGTCGTTTGTCTGTGTACGAATTGATTTGCTAACGAGTACAAAAGCGCGCTGGCCCGGATGCTCGGCAAGCACTTGATCGATTACCCGGTCGAAGGCTTGTCCGAAAAAAATGCCCTCCGCTTTGGGTGGTCGATAGGCGCCCGATACAAGCTTCATCATGAGTTAGCGCCCTTGAAAGACCGGACTGCGACGCTCAGCCATCGCCTTTACGCCTTCTTTAAAGTCTTCAGTTAAATAGTGTCGCGATTGCTCCATACCTTCATGGTTGGTTGCTTCGCGCACTGCGTCCGCGAGGCCTGCCCTAAGCGTCGCGCGCGTCGATTGGACAGCGATGGGCGCAGACGCTGCGATCTCGTGAGCCATCTCAAGGGCTGCGTCTAAGAGCTTTTCTTTGGCAACTAACCTGTCCGCTAAACCCATAGCAAATGCCTCCTCGCCTTGGACACGGCGACCGCTATAAAACATTTGAGAGGCTTTTTGAATTCCGATAGTTCTAGGTAGCGTAACGCTGAGACCAAAACCAGGGTGAAAGCCGAGTCGATTGAAATTCGCGCTGAACCGTGCTTCCGGGCAGGCGACCCTAAAATCCGCCATCATCGCAAGACCGAGACCTCCGCCAACCGCAGGTCCTTGAACTGCTGCAATCACCGGCTTTTTGCAGCGGAATAAGCGCACCGCTTCGTCATAAAGGGGATTGCTTGCCGGGGCGCCAGCAGGCGTTTGTGTGCGCGGCTTAGAGAAATCAGCACCAGCACAAAAGGAGCTACCCGCTGCACCCAAGACAATCGCCCGGCAGTCTGACTCACGATCAAGTCCTTCAAATATTGACGCAAGCTCGCGAATCCAGGTAAGGTCAAAGAAATTATGCGGTGGCCTATTGAGAGTGATAAGTGCAACATGACCTTGAGCACTAAGCAATAAGTCCTCAGGTATTAATAGCGCTTCCAAGTTCATCATTATTCAGCCTTAATACCGGCGGCATCGGCAATTTTCCGAAAGCGTTCAATTTCGTCAAGCTGGTACTTGGTCATGCGCTCGGGGCCGAAATCAATCATCGGTTCAGATCCATTGGCCGTAAAGTAATTGGCTGCTTCTTTCGAAACTAGGCCTTTTTTCATCGCTTCGACTAATTTTGCGTGGGCAGCTGCCGGCGTATCGCTACGGACGTAGAACGAGGTCCATGCGTAGTTGGCATACTCAGGGTAGAGCTCTCGGATCGTCATCACCTCGGGTAGCGAGGGATGTCTAGTCTCGCCCGAGACTGCCAGGGCTTTAATTTTTCCTGCCTTGATAAGCGGCAAGGCACCCCCTAAATCGCCCATGCCAGCGTCAAGTTGCCGTCCGATCACGTCGTTGATGACTTGACTTTGGCCCTTGTAAGGAACGTAAGTGAGTTTTGCTTGCGATAAATTTGATAACCAAGCAATGCCTAAGTGGTAGCCTGCCGAGTAAGAGCCAATATTCAGTGACTTTGCTTTTCCGGCGGCGACCAAATCGGCGATGTTTTTAAAAGCCGAGTCATTGGCGGCGTACCATACATTCATCGAGCGAGAGATGCCATGAACGGCCTTGAAGTCCTTAACGGCGTCGTAGCCAGGATTTTTCATAACAATCGGATTAACCGCCATGGGCGAGTTAGACGGAACCATGATCGTGTGTCCATCGGCAGGTGCTTGCTTGACTGCCATTGCTGCAACGGCACCACTCGCACCTGGCCGGTTCTCAACCAGGACCGACTGGCCGAGGCTGCGTTGCATTTGTTCAGCCAGGATGCGGGCAGACCCGTCGGCCCCGCTACCGGCTGTGAACGGCACGAGCATACGAATGGGCTTGTTTGGAAAATCGGCTTGCGCGCTGGCGGTGCTTGCATACAAAAGTACGCCAGCCTTCATAACGGTTGCCAAGGCGATGCTACCCCAAAGCTTGAATGTGGAACGATCTTGAGTCGGTTTTCTCATCACACTGTCTCCTCTCCAAATGGCTGTGGTTATAGTGATCCGAGTCTAGCCTGAAGCTCTAAGGAGGATAAGCAAAAGATGAGTGATTTCGGACCATTGCATGGCATCCGTGTGATCGATTTAACCTCGGTGGTTCTCGGGCCTGTCGCAACCCATGTGTTGGGGGATCTGGGGGCTGATGTCATTAAGGTCGAAGCGCCTGAGGGTGATTTGATGCGTGCGAATGGCGTATCGCGCAACAAGGGTATGAGTTCGATTTTCATATCGATCAATCGCAATAAGCGCTCGCTTTCGATCGATATGAAAAGCGACGAAGGCAGGGAAGTCATGCGTCGTCTGATCGCTCAAAGTCAAGTGCTTGTCCACAACATGAGGGTTAAGGCGATCGAACGGCTTGGATTTGGCTACGAGCAGGCGCGTGCTATCAACCCGCAGCTTATCTATTGCCTTGCAACAGGCTTTGGTCAGGATGGTCCCTACCGCGATCATCCTGCTTTTGACGACATTATCCAATCGGCTTGCGGGTTGGTTGCCCTTAACCGTGATCATCTCGATAGCGCCGAATACGTTCCATCGCTGATAGCAGATAAAACCATCGGTGTTTATCTTGCGAACGCAGTGCTTGCCGCCCTCGTTCATCAGCTGCGTACCGGCAAGGGGCAGCAGGTTGAAGTGCCGATGTACGAAACGATGACTTCATTTTTGCTTGCCGAGCACTTGGGTGCCATGACCTTTCCCGGTATGCAAGGGTCAGCGGGTTATGCGCGTGTATTGTCTGGTGGGCGGCGGCCTGTCAAAACCATCGATGGGCATATCAGTTTGTTGCCCTATACCGAAGCTCACTGGGTTGCATTACTGACAGAGACGGGACACCAAGAGGCTATTGAAAGGCTTCAAGTGAGGGACCGTCATTCAAGGAATCGTCACTTACAGGCGCTATACGCTTTGTTGCGCGAAATCATTAGCACTAATACGACCGATTACTGGATAGGCTTTTGTCAGCGGCTTGATATACCAGCTACACCGATTTACGCATTAGAGCAGTTGCCAGAGCATCCTCATTTGAAAGCGGTGAATCTTTTTCAAAAGGTCTCGCATCCCAGTGAAGGGGACATCGTGCAAGTACGGCCAACCTTGAAATTTTCACAGTCGCCAGCCAGTGTACAGCGACCCGCGCCCCGACTCGGCGAGCATAGCCTTGAACTCTTACTTGAGCTAGGCTTCTCCGAGCAAGAGGTACAAAGCATGATGGCCCGCCGTGTGGCTGTTCAGTCGCCAAATAAAGCCTAGCGATATAGCAAGGCTCAACAAAGACTAGCGATGCTCTTGGGCTAAGCTAAGCCTTGCGAAGTTCATCCCAGTCTTGCTTCGTCCAAGTTAGAAGATCTTCGGCACCCGAGCTCTGTAAATGGGCACCACCATCGATTGTGACCATTTCGCCTGTCATAAATTTTGCAGCATCTGACAGCAGAAAACTCGCTAGTTCCGCTAACTCCGCATGCTCACCGACGCGCCCAAGCGGTATGCGCGACTCAGCGCGAAGTTGACTACGCTTGCCTGCCATTAATTGGGCCGATGCACCGGGAGTTGGAAACGAGCCCGGGGCGATCGCGAGCAATCGCACGCCATAACGACCCCATTCAACGGCCAAGCTCTTGGTCATCGCAAGAACGGCTGACTTCGCCATGGCCGAAGGGACAGTGAAGGCGCGGCCAGTGATCGTCGAGGTCGATAGGATACTTAGAATCAAACCCTGTTGCTTGCCCTCAATCCAGCGCCGACCCGCTGCCAGACTGCAATACATACTGCCATGAAGGGTTGACGCGAGTACTGCATCGGCCGCTCGATGCGATAAGTGTTCGGACCTTGCAATAAAAGTCGCTGCCGCGTTGTTGACCAATACATCGAGCGGGCGGTCCTGCCAAATGCTGTCCATCATGGATTCAACTTGAACTGCATCGCGAATATCGCAGCGATGAATATGAACCTGTGCGCCTAAGTCTTGCTGCCATCGAGAAGCCGCCGCTTGCAAGACTTCCAAACGTCGGCCACAAATCACAAGATTTGCGCCAAGTTCTATAAATCGCATTGCCATGGCAGCACCAAGTCCGCTGCCGCCACCAGTGACTAAAACGCGTTTGCCTTCTAAGGAGCCAGCTGCGAGCATGGTTGTATAACGCCGCTTATTGGACCTGATGCTTGTTATAAATACTGCTAAATCGCTGAATCATCAAGGCAAAAAGTGCAGGGTTTGCTGCGAGCACACGACCGCCAAAGAGGTGTTCGGCTTCACCTTCGAAGTCACCAATTAGGCCACCTGCCTCGGTAATAAGCAGTGCACCGGCAGCAACATCCCAAGGCGATAAGCCCATTTCAAAGAAGGCATCAAAACGTCCCGCCGCGACATAGGCTAGGTCAAGCGCTGCGGCGCCTGGTCGACGAAGACCGGCCCCGTCAAGGGTAAGCTGTCGGAAATAGGCAAGAAACTCATCGAGTTGGGCCATGCTTCGTGAGGGGAATCCAGTGCCAATCAAAGATTCCTTAATTGCGACGCGTTTTGCGACACGGATGCGTCGATTATTAAAAAATGCGCCAGCACCGCGGCTTGCTGTGAACATCTCATCATTAGCGGGGTTGTAGACAACCGCTTGTGTGAGTACGCCACGCTCAAGTAAACCGATTGACACGGCATACTGGGGCACACCGTGAATAAAGTTGGTCGTTCCGTCTAGCGGATCAAGAATCCACAAATGATCAAGTTCGCGCAGCCAAGGTGACTTGAGGTTGATCAGGCTGTCGCTTGCGTAGCCTGCACGCGATTTCGGACCAGCAATAAAGCCCGACTCCTCTGCTAAGATGCAATGATCTGGAAAAGCCTCGAATAACGACTCGATAAGGGCTTGTTCGGAGGCGCGATCGATCTCAGTTACAAAATCGTTGAGCTGCTTCCGAGCCACTCGAATTGAATCGATGTCTACCGATCCTCGGTTAATTATGCGAGCAGCTGAGCGCGCTGCGCGCACGGCAATATTGAGCATCGGGTGCATGTCGGAGATCCAGTTGCAACAAAGCACTTTATTTTAAGCTATTGGCCCAACCTCAACTTCATCAAGCACTTAATCGTTCGCTCGCCGAGCGATCGGTCTTCGTCTTGAACCAGACATCTCACCCCGGCAACATCGGTGCCAGCGCTCGCTCGCTTGCCGTTCTGGATTTCCCGACGCTTCGATGTGCTGACCCACGCGATCCCAATTGGCGGCAGCACCCCGATGCACAGGCACGCGCCAGTGGGGCTTTAGCTTTGCTTGACTTGAGTACCGAGTTCCAAAGTCTGGAGGCTGCGATTTCGGATTGCCACTGGGTGATCGCTGTTAGTGCTGATGTCCGAGACTTTGGTCCAGATCTCGTCGACATCACAAGTGCCTGCGCCTGGGCCAGTGAGCGATTGAAGCGTGAGCCCGAAGCTAAAGTTGCCTTTGTTTTTGGATGCGAGCGTCACGGCCTTTCGCGCGACGAAGCTGCGCGCGGCCATTTGCTGGCGAGCATCCCGGGGCAACCAGCCTACCACTCGCTCAATCTTTCGCAGGCCGTTATGATTGCTGCGTGGGAGCTGAGAAAGCAGTTACTTGGGAGCGCACAACAGCCGACGGATTTTCCTGCTGGAGACCATCGCAGCATGCGATTTGCAGCCCCGCCGTACGGTGAGCCTGCCACGGCGCAAGCATTTGAAGGCTTAATCGAACATCTCGAAGTGGCCGCCAAATCTGTTGGCTTTTTAGATCCTCAACACCCAAAAATGTTAATGCCAAGGCTCAGGCGTTTATTGATGCGCAGCGAGCTTAGAGCCGAGGAGGTCGATTTGTTGCGTGGCCTATGTAGTGCCATGATTAACCATAGAAGGCGCGCAAGCTAAGGGCTAAGTCGTGCTCGTGCTCGTGCGTTAGCGGGCCTTATTGATCTATTCATTAAAAGGTTAAAACTTGGCAATGTTTGAGCGTACGCGGGAATCGATTCAGGCCGTTCTTGAAAAAGATCCAGCGGCGAGATCCAAGCTTGAGGTTTTGCTCTGTTACCCCGGTATCCATGCCTTGCTCTTTCACGGTCTCGCTTCGCGATTATGGCTTTGGCGATGGACAACTGCTGCAAGATTTATCTCACACCTGGGGCGGATCTTCACTGGCATTGAGATTCATCCAGGCGCCAAACTTGGCCGTCGTGTTTTTATTGACCATGGTATGGGCGTTGTCATTGGCGAGACAGCAGAAGTCGGTGATGATTGTACAATTTATCATGGTGTAACCTTGGGTGGGGTTGCCTTAAATCAGGGTAAACGCCATCCAACCCTTGAAGCAGGCGTGGTCGTAGGAGCCGGTGCGAAAATCCTTGGTCCCTTTGTTGTTGGGGCTGGTGCGCGAATTGGATCCAACTCAGTCGTCGTCAAAGCCGTGCCGCCCGGAGCCACGGCAGTCGGTATTCCAGCCCGAATCCTTGTTGATGATGCACCGCCAAAGACAGCTAGTGAACAAGAACGCTCTGGTTTTTCCGCCTATGCGCTTTCACGAGGGGACGATCCCTTATCGGTTGTCATTCATCAGTTAATCGATCATGCCGCTGCACAAGATCGTCGTATCGACGCACTCCAGGACGCATGGGCTCACGCAAGGGCAGCTGCTGGAGATCAACTTGCTGAAGGGCACCGCAATACAGACGACGCAGCTACCATCGATAAGACAGAAATTGCAAAACTCGATGCATCGCGCTTGAATCGTCTCGTCGATTAAGGCTTTTGGCCCGACAGACGTCTAGCGCTCGACCCCAGTTCCAGACCGTGATGGTGCGCGGGCCACGGGGTCAATTATGCATATGCTTAGGTCTGGGCCTTGATGATGAAACTGCTTAGGCCCAAGCCCCGAAGGGTCCTTGACTTGTCAGACCTGTTCGGTCCCAACGAAGCCAGCCACCTCTCTTTCGAGCAAGATCCCAGTCTGGTAAGACCCAGCGTGTAAACGACGCGTTGTGTCTTCCTGGCCTGTGTGTGTGGCCATGGATGAGCGTCTCAATGCCTTGGTTTGCTACAAATTCATGAACTGCCTGAGTATTCACATCCATAATCGCCATCGATTTTTCTTGCTTGGATCGCTCGCTTTGATGGCGAAGTCCTTGCGCAATCGCTTCGCGTTCGCCAAGCGGCTTATTGAGAAAGGCCTTTTGCCAATCGGCCGCTCGAACTTGTTGGCGAAAGTGTTGGTAATCCAAATCATCGATACACATGGCATCACCATGACATAGGCCGGCTCGCTGCCCAAAGCATTCGAGAATAAAACTGTCGCTGATCCACTGAGCATCGAGTTCTCTACAAAGCCTTTCCCCGATCAGGAAATCACGATTGCCGTGCATAAGGTAGAACTTTAAGCCCTTGTTCCCCCGTGCCCGCATACTTGTCAGGGCAAGTCGCAGGGCATCCCTTGATCGGGTCAAGACATCATCGCCAACCCAGGTTTCAAAAAGATCGCCAAGGATGAAAAGCCTCGAGCAATCGACTGGCATCGATTGCTCGAGGGTTTTGAGAAAGCCACTTGCGTCCTCGCTTGTGCTTGCATCTGGCGAGAGATGGATGTCGGATACAAAAATAAGAACTTCTTGCATATCGGTCAAATGCAAGTGTTCTAATCCTTTAACTACTTCGGTCATCGCCTTCGACCACTAAGCGACTTGAAGCACTGCCTAGGGTTTAAGCATTTTTGCCGATTCAATAACAACTGCCGTAGTTGGCACATCGCGCATGCCACCAGCGCTGCCGGTTGGTGTTTTTCTAATCTTCTCCACCACTTCCATGCCTGAGACAATCTTGCCAAATACAGTGTAGCCATGCCCATCTGGGTTGGGGTAGTTGAGGCCATCGTTGTTCACGACATTGATAAAGAACTGGGAGCTTGCTGAATTTGGTGCTGAGGTTCTAGCCATTGCAACCCATCCGGTATCATTCTTGAGACCGTTGCGCGATTCGATTTCAATAGGTCCGCGCGTGGGCTTGCGTTCGAGGTTAGCAAGATGGCCACCACCTTGGATCATAAAGTTCGAAATCACCCGGTGAAACGTCGTGCCTGCATAAAAGCCCTCATCAACATATTGGATGAAATTGGCAACAGTCTTAGGTGCCTTGTCGGGATAAAGCTCAATAACAAAGCTTCCAAGATTCGTTTTGAACTCAGCCTTGGGTGCAGCTGCGGCTTCGGAGTCTTCGATGAGACCATAGCCTAGTGACAGACAAAATAGGGATAAATAAGGAAGGCGCTTAACAATCTTTGGGATGAACGATGACATGGAATGCTCCGCAAAAAATAGCGTTAGAGAAATTGAAGGTTTAGGTCAAAACGGCTCAGGGTTTAAGAATGCGCTCGGTTAATTCGCGTGCGATCTTGATTTTTGAATCAATGCGTCGGCGTTCCGCATCCTTCGAATGATCGCCAGCTCGTTGAAGCGCTTGTACCGACTGCCTTGCCAGCACGCTCGCAAGGTTTTCCCAGGCAAGTGCATAAGCTGGTTGAGCCTGCAGGGCTCGCTCCAAACTGAGTCTGGCTAAATCGAGCTTACCCTCACGTGCATACAAGCCTGCTAGATTATTGTGGATTTCTGCTAATTCAGGAAACTGCTCTGCCAGTTCGGAGAATTGCTTGATCGACTCTTCGAAGCGACTGCTCTCGTAAAGTAAGCTGCCGCGCATAAAACGCAGGCTTAGATCTTGGGGCTCGTCAAGCAAGGCGGCTTCGATGGCTTTTAAGGCTTGGGCGATCCGACCCGCTTTCCAATGGCCTCGCGCCACATCCACGGCTTGCATCGCCAACTTGGGTTGACTCACGAGGGGCCGCGGAATGGCATCGAGCGCTTGCGACTGAGCCGATTGGTGGCTGGCGTAAGCTAGGAACAGGACGGTGGCGAAAGCCTTTATACTGCGTGTCATTGCCGGATTTTAGCCCGAGTCATGCTCCGCATCTACAACACGCTTAGTCGAAGTAAAGAGCCTTTCACCCCACACCAGCCTGGCAAGGTCGGTATGTATGTATGTGGCATAACCGTTTATGACTACTGCCATATCGGACATGCACGCATGATGGTTGTTTTCGATGTGGTCCAGCGTTGGTTGCGGCATGTTGGCTACCAGGTGACCTACGTTCGTAATATTACCGATATCGATGACAAGATTATTCGCAGGGCGGTAGAGCAGGGTATCGGAATCAATGAACTAACTGGCCGCTTTATCGACGCGATGTATCAAGATTTAGATGCTTTGCGTGTACAACGACCCGATCATGAGCCCCGGGCGACGCATTATGTTCCGCAAATGCTCGGAATTATCCGTCGACTTGTCGATCAGGGTTTTGCTTACCAGGTCGAGGCGCAGCACGCGCTTGCAGGTGATGTTCATTTTTCAGTGCGTCGCTTTGGTCCCTATGGACGTCTTTCGGGGCGTTCGCTCGACGATTTAAGGGCAGGCGAACGTGTCGCGCCCGGCGAGGGCAAGCACGATCCTCTCGATTTTGTACTTTGGAAGTCGGCTAAAGCTCATGAGCCTAAAGAGGCGATTTGGCCGTCTGACTTTGGAGACGGGCGACCAGGCTGGCACATCGAATGCTCAGCAATGAGTGAGTCGATCCTGGGAACGCCTATCGATATTCATGGCGGCGGTGCTGATTTGCAGTTTCCACACCACGAAAATGAGATTGCTCAGAGCGAAGCCGCGATGCTCGACGCCAAACATCCCTTTGTACGGTATTGGATGCATAACGGATTTGTGCGTGTCGATAACGAAAAAATGTCGAAGTCTTTGGGGAACTTCTTCACGATACGCGAAGTGCTTGATCAATTTGACGCAGAAGTGCTCAGGTTATATATCTTGCGCGCGCACTACCGAAGTCCATTAAATTATTCCGATGTACATCTTGACGATGCAAGAATCGCATTATTGAGATTGTATGGAGCACTTTCAACATCCGATGACTTCAGACGGCAGGCGCAGACCGCGTGCGATAGGGACAATGCCGACCCAATATTGAGGGATTTGGCGTCTCGATTTGCTGAGGCGATGAATGACGATTTTAATACCCCGGTTGCGATTGCCGTGCTCTTTGAACTTGCCGGAGAGATCTATCGTGCACGGGAGAAGTCTGACCAGGTTCAGGCTCTAAAACTTGAAGCGTGTTTGCGAGGGTTTGCTGCGACGCTTGGGCTTTTGGACCAAGACCCCGAGGAAGTCCGCGGGTGTGGCTTGCTCGGTAAGCTACGTCGTGACCATAGCCTCGGCGACGAGGCCATTGAAGCGAAGCTGCTCGAACGGAGCGCGGCGAAGAAAGCACGAGACTTCCAATTGGCCGATAGGATTCGGGAAGAACTCGCGCGAGCAGGCATTGTGTTGGAAGACAGCCCTCAGGGTACCCGCTGGCGCAGACAGTAATGAATGCTCCAACGCACTGGCAGGAAGCTCAAGAGGCCTTGAGCGCTTGCTGTCCGGTGATGCGCCGTCTCATCGAGCAAGCCGGCCCGGTTGTGCTGCAAGCCCGTGGAGACCCCTACCAAACCCTCGCTCGCTCGATCGTCGGACAGCAAATTTCGGTCAAGGCTGCAGCCAGCGTTTGGGCTCGATTTGAGCAGGCTTGTCGGGGCAAGGTTGAACCACTCAAAGTATCGAGGATGCGGAAGAGCAGTCTTCGCAAGTGCGGTTTCTCTGAGCGCAAGTCGGAATATATTAAGGATCTGTCCTTACGTTTTGTCGATGGTTCGCTTGAGCCTAGTGGTTGGACCGCGCTCGATGATGAAGCGGTTATTGCCAAGCTGATTCAGGTGCGAGGTATCGGGCGATGGACAGCTGAAATGTTTTTGATCTTCAATTTATTGCGGCCTGATGTGTGGCCTCTCGATGATTTGGGGCTGCTACGTGCTGTGGGGATTCATTGGAGCGATGATCCTGAGCTGGCCTTTAAAGATCGCAGTGTGAAGGCAAGTCGAGCGCAAGCCGCCGAACTTGGAGAAGTTTTGCGGCCCTGGCGAAGCGTGGCTACTTGGTATTTGTGGCGTAGTCTTGATCCTTTACCGGTTTCTTATTAAAATTAGATCGAAGAGTATTGGGCGATGAAGCAAAGCTTTTTAGAATTTGAGCAACCAATCGCAGCGTTAGAACAAAAAATTGAGGCCTTGCGATATGCGCAAGATGACTCAGCAGTTGATATCGCTGAAGAGATCGATCGTTTATCAAAAAAAACGCAAACACTTATTAAAGATACCTATGCCAAGCTTTCACCTTGGCAGGTGGCGATGGTTGCACGACACCCGCAACGCCCCTACACACTCGATTACATTCGCGAAATTTTTACTGATTTTCACGAAATGCACGGTGACCGAAGCTATGCAGACGACCCCGCCATTGTTGGTGGACTTGCACGCTTTAACGGACAACCCGTGATGGTGATTGGACACCAAAAAGGAAGAGACACCCGCGAGCGCGGCTATCGCAACTTTGGCATGCCAAGACCCGAGGGCTATCGCAAGGCATTGCGTTTAATGCGAACCGCGGAAAAGTTCGGACTTCCCGTTCTAAGTTTTGTTGATACGCCTGGCGCGTTTCCGGGTATTGGCGCCGAAGAGCGGGGTCAATCCGAAGCGATTGGCCGAAACCTCTTTGCGATGGCTGAATTAAAAGTTCCGATCATCACAACCGTCATCGGCGAGGGCGGTTCGGGCGGTGCTTTAGCGATTGCTGTTGCCGATACGGTCATGATGTTGCAGTACGCGGTTTATTCGGTGATCTCACCTGAGGGATGCGCGGCGATTCTTTGGAAAACCGCCGAGCGGGCTGCCGATGCTGCTGAGGCATTAGGCATTACGGCGCAAAGGCTTAAGGCCCTCGGTTTGGTCGATCGGGTCATCAACGAACCCTTAGGGGGGGCGCATCGCGATCCTGCCGCTATGAGTCAACTGCTCAAGCGTGCGCTCGCTGAGGCCTTAAGACAACACAGCCTCGTTGGTACCGAGGACTTACTCAAGCATCGGCATGCGCGCATTATGGCTTGGGCTAAGTTCAAGGAAATTGGGCGCTAAACATCGTTTGACCGCAGCTGCGTTGATTGTTTGGCCAAAGGCGATCGAGCGTGAACGCGAGGCTTAAGCAGGCTCTCATACAGAACTTAGCAGCGCATCCTGCGCCCTGGCTTCTTGCCCTGAGTGCAGGATTGGATTCGACGGTTCTCCTGGTTGCAATTCGAGAACTCTGGCCAGGGCAAGATCTCAAGGCGATACACGTCAATCATGGCTTGCAAGAGAAGGCAGCTTCTTTTGAAGCCTCAGCGCGGGCGCTTTGTGAGCGTTTTTCGGTCGACCTTAGGGTTTGTGCGCTCAAGTCCCCGGCAAGCTTTACGGATGGACTTGAGGCGTGGGCAAGGCAAGCGCGATACGAAGCGATCGAGCAAGTGGCGGCTGATTTGGCGCTTCACCGAGTCCTGCTTGCGCATCACGCTGATGATCAAGCTGAAACGTTTTTTATCAATCTTATCCGTGGAACAGGTATTGCGGGCCTGCGCGGTATGCCAACTGCTATTGAGCGTGGAAGTGTTGTTTATGTTAGACCGATACTTAAGGTAGAGCGAAGTGTATTGCTTGAGCAGGCCAAAGACTGGGGACTTTCTTGGGAAGAGGATCCGAGCAATGGCGATGAAACTTTCTTGCGCAATCGCATTCGCTCGAACTTGATGCCTTTGCTTGAATCGATTCGTCCGGGCACGAAGCGGCGGATCGTCGATTTGATGGGGGACTTATCCGAGAGCACACCACAAACTATAGCGAATGTAGCCTATCTTGACCTTGGCCCTATGCAATCGCACTCGGCGATCGAGCAGCGTGATGCCCTACACCGTTGGGTTAAGCAGGTTGCGCTTCGTGCGCCATCCCGTGCCCGATTGAATGTATTACATGAGTTATGCTTTGTTTCAAAGCTTGGACGCGGCCATTTGAGGCACGGGGATTTTGTCTTTCGACGCATGGGTGATCGATTGCTGGCAGAGCCCAGATTTTTTGAGTGAGTAATACCCCATATTGTTGCGATTTAGTCCCATGAAGCGATTCTTTATAATGGTGACGATTTTTCAAGTGGCGAGAAGGCTTCTCGAACTTTACTAAAGATACAAACACCATGGCATTGATCGTTCATAAGTATGGCGGTACCTCGATGGGTTCGGTAGAACGCATCAAAAACGTCGCCGCTCGGGTTGCCAAGTGGCATAGGGCGGGCTACAACATGGTCGTTGTGCCCTCGGCAATGTCTGGGGAGACGAATCGCCTGATTGGCTTAGCGAAGGAGATTCAATCGCAACCCGATCCGAGAGAGCTAGATATGCTGGCTTGCACCGGCGAGCAGGTCTCGGTGGGATTGCTGGCGATGGCACTTAAGGCAATTGGCGTCGACGCGGTGAGTTATGCGGGTTGGCAGCTTCCAGTACGAACCGATAACGCTTATACCAAGGCCCGTATTACGGGTATCGACACTGAAAAAGTTCATCGGGATTTGCAACAGGCACGTGTCGTGATCATCACGGGTTTTCAGGGGGTTGACCCTGAGGGCCATGTCACCACGCTTGGTCGTGGTGGTTCGGACACCTCAGCGGTTGCTATTGCGGCAGCGCTTGAGGCGGATGAGTGTCTTATCTATACCGATGTCGATGGCGTTTACACAACTGATCCACGAATCGTAGCGGAAGCTAGAAGACTTGAACGTATAACGTTCGAAGAAATGCTCGAAATGGCAAGCCTTGGTTCAAAAGTCTTGCAAATTAGATCCGTGGAATTTGCAGGGAAGTACCGAGTAAAGACGAGGGTGTTATCAAGCCTAACGCCGCCGGATATGGATTTAGCCACGGAGGCCCAGTCGGGAACGTTGATTACTTTTGAGGAAGGCGATGCGATGGAACAGGCAGTTATCTCAGGCATAGCGTTTAACCGTGATGAGGCGAAGATCACGCTGACCCGCGTGCCAGATCGCCCCGGTGTTGCTTTTTCAATCTTAGGCCCGGTGGCAGAAGCCAATATCGATGTCGATATGATTATTCAGAACCAAAGTCAGGATGGATCGACTGACTTTTCATTCACAGTGCATCGAAACGAATACGAGCGAGCGCTTGCGGTGTTGCGTGAGAACGTGTTGGGTTCAATCGGAGCCAAGGACCTTGTTGGCGATCCAAAAATCGCTAAGGTCTCAGTCGTTGGTATCGGGATGCGCTCACATGTGGGCATCGCCAGCTTAATGTTTAAGACCTTGTCGGCTGAGGGTATCAATATCCAGATGATTTCTACCAGTGAGATCAAGATCTCGGTCGTGATTGAGGATAAATACATGGAATTGGCCGTTAGGGCGTTGCATAAAGCCTTTGGGTTGGAGCAGGGTGCCTGACACAGTACAATACGAGTTATCGGAGACGTGGCCGAGTGGTCGAAGGCACTCCCCTGCTAAGGGAGCATCTGGGCAAAACCCGGATCGAGGGTTCGAATCCCTCCGTCTCCGCCAACGAAAACTAGCCCGCGAAGCGGGCGTTTTTGTTGGTGGGACGGGAGTGAACCCCTGGAGGGGTTCACGATCGGGATTCGAAGCGCCGGGCATGAAAGACCGGCGGGGGTCGAGGAGCCGCGCGCAGCGAGGTGACCGAACCCTCCGTCTCGGCCGAGACAGAAAGGGCTTTGGGTGGTGAGGGACTCGTCGCGCGATCAGTGGTTATTGACCCAGTTCTCAACGAGTAAACCCGGAAAGTCCCGGAAGTCTGCCTCGTTATTGGTGACCAGCGTAACTTCCAATGACAGCGCGTGAGACGCAATCAGCTTGTCCAGCGCATCTTTGTTGCGTTCACGGTTGGCTGCACTTAGCGGCCCGTAGGCACTTGCTGCGCGAGCTTCAAAGGGTGCAACCGGGATGTCCTCAAGTAGGCTTTCGAGCAGCACTTGGTTTTGTGCCTGTGCTGCCCCTGAACAGGCCACCCCGTATTCCAGTTCAGCCAGCGTAATGGCCGAAATCACCACGTCGCCCACGAAGCAGTCAGCAAAACGCGCCCGAACCTGCGGCGGTTGGTGCTTCATCAGGTAGATGCAGATGTTGGTGTCCAGCATGTACTTGGGCTTCATAAGGCCTCGCGTTCACCTTCAATGTTGTGGCCCCGCCCCTCACTCATGAAGTCGGGGGAGAACTGCGCCAGGGTGCCCAGCACATCGCCCATGCGCCGACGGGCCGGACGGATGCGCAATTCATCGCCCTGGCGCTCTATGACCAGTTCGATGTCCCAGCGGCTGTAAGCCAGCTCTGACGGGATACGCACGGCCTGGGAATTGCCGTTTTTGAAGAGTTTGGTGTTGGCCATGAGCTCTCTTGAGTTGGTAAATAGATGTATAGGTACATCTTACCCGATACTTAGGGTTTGTAAACACATGGATGTACATTCAGCTTCGCATTCGGTAACTGCCAAACGGTACGCCGAGCAGGTGGTCGCCGGAGAAATCCTGGCTTGTGTCTGGGTCCAGCGGGTCTGCCGTGCTCAAAGGAGATTCCGGCTACACGGGCGCCATCCATGAAAGTAAGACAGAGTTGCGGTATAGTTTCACGGTATCAACTGGAGTCCGTCAGATGGTATCAGCGATAAAACGCAAAACCTCGCTAACACTCGATGCAGAAGCCCTCGATTCCGCAAAGGCCCTCAATCTAAACGTTTCGTACATCGCTGAGACAGCGCTCAAGGCTGCTGTTGCAAAGGCACGCAGGCTTCAATGGCTCAAAGACAACGAAGCAGCTTTCGCTGCCCAATCGGCTTGGCATGAGCGACATGGGCACCCCTTGGCCGACATCATCAGCGCACCTGGAGGCGCATCTTGGGACACTTAACTCGCTTTGATGTAGCGGACTACAACGGAGTGAGGATGGTCGTTGTGGAGAGCGATCTTCTGCCGCCAGATTCCTCGGTGGTTGTCATTCCGATTCTGGCGGATTATCCGATCGTAAAGGACCTTAATCCAGAGGTCCTCCACGAGGGGCAGCGGCTTGTTCTGGCAACCCGACTTATCGCGGCCGTTCGGCGGACTAGGGTGCGTCGCGTGGGAAGTGTCGCAGACCAAGGCGACCGCATCATCCGTGCCCTTGACATCCTCATGGCAGGCATCTGAGTGGGGTGAGGATCCTTCGGGCGATTGACCAACTGTCCTTATACATACTTGTGCACCAAGCTGGCTGCCCGTGTTTGGTAAGCAATGAGCTTTTGACATGACTTAGATTCGCGCGAGATGCCGGCCAGTTTGCAAAGAGCCATATGCCTAGCGCGGTCAACATGGTGCTGATTTACCCCAACACGGGCAGTCTCTTTGCGCAGGCGGGCTTGATGCGAACGCCAAGGCCATAGAAGCTCAGCCATCTGTCCCATTGTGCTTAGCGTTTCACGCTCCACTGCTTAAGCCAACGCTCAAGAAAGTCTGAAAAAGCTTGGGCTGCTGGGGATACAACACGCGTATTAGACTTGTAAATGCATACTTGGCGGATCGTCTCAGGTTGAGTAACCCGGCGTGACAACAGGCCAAGTGGTTTGGCCATCATCCCGACATAGGCGGGCGCAAGCGTAGCCGCTAAACCTTGTGAGGCTAGTCCAAGTGCAGTCGAGATGTTATCCACCACATCAATAGGTCGAATGCCTTGTCCTTCTGGCTCATCGATTCGCATTTGTGCAACGCTTTGTTCGTGGTCGCGGCCTGCGGCCACGAGGGAAACCTCGTGAAGATCCTCCCAGCGTAAGCGCCGTTTGCTTGCAAGGGGGTGGGTACGAGCACACCACAACACCCACGGGCTGCTAAACACTGGTATGGAAAGCACATCTTGGGTTGCCCGACGATCGGGCCCAACGGCAAGATCGACATCACCGGCGCTAACCCGATCAAGCAGCATGTCAACCGGCGTGTCACGAATACGTACAACCACCGATGGCTTGAGTTCTCGAAAATTGGCGATCGCCTTGGGAAGCACGGCACCTGCCAAGACCAAGGGTGCCGCGATCCGAACAATGCCCGAAGCTGAGTCACGGATGTTGGAAGCTGCCGATTCTGCTTGCTGCACATGTCGCAGGACAGACTGGGCCATGGCCAGGAATTCACGGCCAGCGCCAGAAAGTTCGACTAGCCGCGTGTGGCGATCGAATAGCCGAAATCCTAAGTAGGCTTCCAACTCGGCGACCAATTGACTGACAGCAGACGACGATAAGCCCATGCGTTGTGACGCAGCCGCGAATCCTCGGGTATCCGCGACCGTGCTGAAGGCCTCAAGTTGACGCAGGGTAAAGCGGGTCAGTGGCATAAGCAATTCAAAAATGAGATGAGCTATTGTCCAAGTTAACTTACGAATTGCCAATTATTTATCGATTGTTGATATCAGTTTGAAGCGGGAAACTGCCGCTTTGATCATGCATCCGAGACTTCGCTTCCTATGAAACTTCAC
>OMIE01000074.1 GCA_900299025.1 Burkholderiaceae bacterium | reverse complement strand
GTTGAGCTCCATTGGCCCCTTTGCAATCGATACGTATTTGCCAGCCTTTGAGGGCATCGCAAGTTCGCTTCAGGCAACGCCGCTGCAAATGCAGCAAAGCCTATCGATTTACCTAATTGCCTTTGCCGTGATGAACCTCTTTCATGGGGCGATCTCAGACGCCGTTGGCCGAAAACCTGTGGTTCTCACAGGGCTGCTTTTGTTCTCCCTCGCGTCGGTCGGCTGTGCCTTAGCAAGCAGCATTGAGCTTTTGCTCCTTTGCCGCTTTTTACAAGGACTTTGCGCCGGTGTAGGCATGGTCGTATCGCGCGCCATGGTTCGTGATTTGTTCCCGCCCGAAGAAGCACAAAAGATGTTTTCAATCGTGACCATCTTCTTTGGGGTTGCCCCGGCGATTGCGCCATGGATTGGCGGGCTCGTTTTTGTTCGTTGGGGCTGGCAGGCTGTGTTCTGGTTTTTAGCAGCTTTGTCTTTCCTACTTTTGATCTTGCAAGCGCGTTTGTTACCTGAATCGCTAAAAGCGCAAGATCGACAAAGCTTGGCCTTTACACCGCTCCTAAAAGCATATCGACGTATGGCAGGCTCGCCGCGCTTTATCTTACTTTGCATAAGTAGTGCGCTTCCCTTTAACGGCTTTTTCCTTTATGTGCTCGGCGCAGCGCAATTTCTCGGGGTCCATTTAAAGCTTGCTCCCGATCAGTACTTCTGGTTGTTTCTGGCGACCGTTGCCGGGATGATGCTTGGCTCGGCGATCAGTAGTCGCTTATCGGGGCGATTTCCACCGATGCGTCAGGTGAGGCTTGGGCTTTGGATTGGTGCACTGGCAAGCGTTCTAAATATCAGTTCAACGATCACATTCCCAGGACAAGTGTGGATGGCGATTGCACCCATCGGTCTTTTCACGCTTGGTTGGTCGTTAATGGTACCTGCGATTACCGTCAGAGCGATCGATCTCTATCCGAGCCGACGTGGCATGGCCTCATCCATGCAAAGCTTTATAGGCGGCGTATCCAACAGTTTGATGGCAGGGGTTATCGTACCTGCTGTTATGCATTCGCTGCTCGCCATGGCGCTTGCCTCAGCTTGTGCCTTGGCCCTAGGCGTGATTGCATGGATGATTCACAGCCGAGTACCGTTAAGAGCGCTCGACGAGTAATCACTATGAGGCTGCACCCTCAACCAGAACCATGTTTGAATGCCCAGCCTTTTTGCGCATGTCGAGCAAAGGTTTATATTGTTCTGAATGATAAAACGCCTTTGCTGCATCAACACTCGGAAACTCCAGCACCACCAACCGCTTGGGCTGCCAATCGCCTTCGAGTGTTTCGCTAGCACCTCCACGCACCAAAAAGCGTCCGCCGAAAGCTTCGACCGCTGCCGGCGTGTGCTTGCGGTACTCAGCCATCAAGTCCTGATCAACGGTATCAATTTCTACAATAAAGTACGCAGCCATCAATGAGTTCTCCTGGCGCTATAGGTTTGTCGGCAATCCATCGTCAATGTCCCTGAAAGTCGGGACGTCGCTTCTCAACAAAGGCCTTTGCAGCCTCTTTATGGTCGGCTGTACCCTGACACAAGACCTGAAGGCTTGACTCCACATCGAGTTGAGTCGATAAGCCATTGAGTCCTGAGGCAAGCAGGGCCTTTTTCATGTGCGCATACGCAAGCGTTGGTCCCTTCGCGAGGGTATCGATCCAGCCAAAGGCCGCTTGCTCTAGTGCATTGTCATCATGAACCTGATGCAATAAGCCAAGGCCGTAAGCCTCATCGGCGCTCAAGACGGGCGAAAACATCAGAAGTTCCCGGGCCTTCGCCTCGCCAACCACGCGCGGCAAAAAGTAGCTCATGCCATAGTCACCCGATAGGCCCACTTTGGCGAAGGCCGTGCTGATCTTGGCCGAGCGTGCGGCGAGTCTGAAATCGCAAGCGAGTGCGAGCGCCAGACCTGCACCGGCCGCAGCACCAGGTATCACCGCAATCGTCGGCTTGGGCATTTCATGAAGCAATCGTGAGGCATCCGCTCGTTGGCGCAACAATCGCTGACGTTCAGCGAGGTTCATGCTTTGCATCTGCGGCGTTGCCATAGCCTTCACATCACCACCCGCACAAAACGCACCGCCCGCCCCGGTAAGCACCACAGCGCGCACGGCCGTATCGCGCTGTGCTTGTTCAAGCGCAAGAATCAGGCCCGAGGTGATTTCTGGATTAAGCGCATTGCGAGCCTCAGGGCGGTTCAGGGTGAGTGTTAAGACGCCCTCGTGGAGTGCACTGACAAGCGGTGAAGCCTGCAGCTTAGTGTCGCTTTGAGAAGTTGAATGACTCATGATTTATCG
The DNA here is from genome assembly GCA_900299025.1 of Burkholderiaceae bacterium. Classification (GTDB taxonomy): domain Bacteria; phylum Pseudomonadota; class Gammaproteobacteria; order Burkholderiales; family Burkholderiaceae_E; genus UBA3064. Next base: position 5,428 of record OMIE01000074.1, on the reverse strand, counting down.
CTTAGCCATCGATTGAACAAAAGCAGCCACAGCCTCATCGTGTTCGGCGGTGTGATGTGCCAGGGCCTGCATACCAGCCGACATCTCGAGCAAGGCTTCGATGCGCTGGTGTTGCGCCTCACGCAGCAGCCGCTTCGTCATACGAAGGGCAGGCGCGGGGTTGGCGGCAATACGCCTTGCAAGCGCTAAACAAGTGGCCATCAAATCATCATGCGGTACGACCTGCGACACCAACTGACAGGCCAGTGCTTGCTGGGCATCGAGCATGTCGCCCGTGAAACTGAGCTCAGCCGCCTTCGAGTAGCCCACAATACGCTGCAAAAGCCATGCACCGCCATCGCCAGGAATAATACCCAGCTTCACAAAGCTCTCGGCAAACCTCGCCTTGTCTGAAGCGATACGCATATCGCACATGCAGGCCAGATCGAGCCCAGCGCCGATCGCAGGGCCATTTACGGCCGCAATCGCTGGAATATCGAGCGCTGCCATCGCCTTGGGGATACGTTGTATCCCGCGTCGATAGCCCTCGCGGATGGCATAGGGTGAACCGCCAGCAATGCCTTGCTTGTTTTGCATGTCTTTGACATTGCCGCCAGCGCAAAAGGCTGAGCCTGCCCCTGTGAGAATCAAACACTTGGCCTCGGCGTGATGCTGAACGGTCTCGATGGCCTCCACCACGGCGTCCCATTGGGCTTGGGTCGATAAGGCATTGCGCTCTGAGGGCGCGTTCAAGGTTAGGGTGAAAATGGCGCCTTCTTGCGCCAGTAAAACAAAATCAGACATGAATCCCTCCGTCAACCGGAGGGATTCTGCCCGAAAGCGCTAGGCTGCAGCCATGGGCTGAGCGCGCACTGCTAACTTTTCGTCGTTGATCCGTACCGAAAGCAGCTTCATGAGCGCATAAACGGTTTCGATGTGCGGGGTTGGCACCTGGGTAATCTTTCCCAATTCGATCACCGCACCAACTAAGGCATCGATTTCAGGATCACGACCTGACTCGACATCTTGCAGCATCGAGGTCTTATGCTTGCCGACTTTCTCTGCACCCGCAATACGCTTTTCAAGGCTGACCCGGAAACTAATCCCTAGGCTTGTTGCAACCGCCTCGGCCTCACGCATCATCGCCGCCGCCAATTCACGCGACAAAGGGAATTGACAGATATCAACCAAGGTAGAGTGAGTGAGCGCGCTGATCGGATTGAAGGTGAGGTTGCCCCAAAGTTTGAGCCAAATCTCGCTTCGAATGTTAGTGAGTACGGGTGCCTTGAGTCCGGCACGAGCAAACATCGCCGAAAGCGCCAAGACCCTTTCACTCTCACTGCCGTCGAGTTCACCCAAGGGAAAGCGATCGCCTTCAATATGGCGCACCCAGCCCGGGGCTGCCAACTCGCAAGCCGGATAAACCACACAGCCAATGATTCGTGCAGGATCGATCGCTTTCATGATCAAACCCTCCGGATCAACACTATGGACAACCCGATCTTCAAAGCCACCAGCGTGGCGCTGAAAGTACCACCAGGGGATCCCGTTTTGCATCGGGATGATGATCGTGTTGTCGTGGAGCAGGTGATGCAAGTCCTTGACGACGGCTGCAACCTGATTCGCCTTCATGCCAAGAATCACCAGGTCTTGTTGACCGGCCTCTGCCAGTGAAGCGGTTGCCTTCACTTGACGGACAACATGCTCGACGCCATCAGACATCGTGAGACGCATGCCACGGCTACGAATCGCTTCAAGGTTTGCGTTTCGTGCGATCAGGGTGACATCTTCACCCGCTTGAGCAAGTTTGACACCGACATAACCACCTATCGAACCCGCCCCCACAATACAAATCTTCATCGAATGATTCCTTTCGAGGACACAACAAGGATGAGGAAAACTAGACAAGCCCATTGCAACAGTCGCGCGGTGGTCTGTTAGTACAGGATGCTGCAAGGCAACAGCCACCGTCTATGTGACCTGTCCGGGGTGCGGACAGTTGGATATCCTGAAGCGCCTACGCCTCAGGTTGGTCAAGATAACGCCGGGTTATAGCGTTGAAGCATCATAACAATGCTGCAGCGCAGCGACAAGTCATATCTTGACTCTTTTAGTCAAAGCTTACCGGGTTTAGTCGAGGCGAATGCTGCGTCGAATAATCCCAGCGCGCTCGGTTCGAGCAATCACCTCGAGGGCTGTCCCCGGAAGCGCAGCTAGCTGCCACTGATGCAAATAGCGCTGCGCAGTGAGTGCACGATCAGGCAAGAAGGCCTGTAAGGACTGCTTTGCGCCATGGCCTTCAAGTGAGGGGCCCTCAAGACGTTGCGTACCGCTCATGCAACGCACATATGGCCTGCTTTGAGCGTCGAAAAGCTCGTCGCCCAGAGGATCGGCCGCACCAAGCACGACCTGCTTTGCACGTACCGGAAGCGTGGCGTTATCCTGCGTCATTGGAAAACACTCAACAATGACACCTCGGACGGTTTTGCGCTCAAGGGCTCGCCGGCTGACATAACTTGGCAGATAACCGCTGTTTTCGACAGCAAATCGGATCAGGTAATGCCTTGCACCGGGTGGGTGCAGTGCTCCAGTCGCTTCGCCAAGCGATTGCACCTCAAGTTCGAGGAGCTCGAGCTTTGGAAGAATGGCCGCCAATTGTTTGAGCCAGCCCGGGAAACGGGCAACCTCCGCCTCACGCAAGGCAGGCGGCGGATTTCGCCAAAAGTTCATCCGATCCCAACCACCGATTTCGAGCTGACCTAGCTGCGGATGATCGAAGGACTTCCAATCAACATGGGCCTGACCGCCACAAACCTCATCGCTCCACTTCAAGAGTTTTAAATCATCCTCAGGCGGATGCTCGCGATACCAGTCAATAAAGGGGTATTTCTCAATGCCCGCAGCCCGGTTAGGCGCCCAGAGTTCGACAACCCAAAACAAAGCGCCAAGGTGCTCGTAAATCCAGTCCTGGGTACCGCTAATGACTTGTTGCGGGTGGTATTTGAAATCATGCCAAATGCTCAAGGCCGGATAGCCGGTTTGCTCGCTCGCCGCCGCCGACAAACGCTTGTACATCCATAAATCCTCAGGAATCATTTTGTCGTCGGGCTCTGTACCCATGGGCCGCAAAATCACACCGCTGTGGGTATGAAAACTGACGGCTGCTCCGATATTGGGATGCCTGACCACAAAGTCGACCATGGCTTTCACCTCGGGTTCACTTGTGGGATACGGCCCGGCGCCTTGTTGCTTGTATTCCTGCCGCCAGTCCGAGGGAAAGTTGCGGTTTAAGTCAAGGCCTTCGCGATCCGGGTTGAGCTTAAACCCCACCCCGTTATGCTGAAGCACATGCCCCTCGGGCAAGATCCTGTAGTACTGGCCACCGATTTCTCCAGGCTCACGGGGAATCATCACACGGTGGTCGATCGGATGGGGTTTCCATCCGCCGTTTGGGTCGGCAATCCGCATCGACAAAATGCGCCCGTCGCCGTCAACATCTTCGATCACCATCCCGTCCAGTGGGACCTCCTCGAAGGGGTAAGCGCGTGTCGACGATCGGATATGACGCGGGCGATCCCCGAGCGCGAGTTCAGCCCCATCAGGACAAAGTCTGGGCACGAGGTAAAAAGCCCGGGTGTCAAGCAAATGACTCACCAGGGGATCCGATGACGCATGCTTCAACACATGGTCAAGGAAATAAAGCACGGCCGTGCTCGCGAGCAATTCTGCAGCGTGAATATTGCCGTCGACCCAAAGCGCAGGCTTTTCCTCTGCCGGTCCTGTGGCAAACCGGGTAAGACTGACTACCCAGATCTCACGCCCTTCAAAACTTCGGCCCATTGAATCTAAACGGAGCAAATCCGGATGTTCGCTTACGAGCGCTTGCAAGAGCGAGCTCAGTTCTTCGTAGCGGTAAAAACGGGAAAAATCGATGGTCATGAGGCGATCCTGTGTAGCCGGTCTTATGGGCGCACCCGGGGGCTGATGCTTAGGCGAAGATGACGAATATGTTAACCCCTGAACCCACTCATCCATTGGAATCAACAGTTGATGTTCAGGCATGCTTGCCCGTATAGTTCGCCTAGCACTTAAGACGCCAAAGCCCGGATATTTATGGAAGGCGCTTGAGCACCCTTGGCGCCTGGCGCACCCCAACCTCAGGAGGAAACATGAGCATCTCAATCACCGTTCAGCTGAACGGTAAAACCGTTTCTGCCCAAGTGCAGTCAAACACTAGCTTGGTCGAGTTTTTGCGTGAGCAGCAACGTCTCACAGGCACCCACGTCGGTTGCGATACCGCCCAGTGCGGCGCTTGTACCGTGCTCGTCGACGGCAAAGCGATGAAATCCTGCAATATGCTCGCCGTCCAGGCTGATGGTCTTAGCGTAACCACCATCGAAGGTCTTGCCGCAGCCGATGGCAGCCTCCATCCCATGCAAGCCGCCTTTCGTGACTGCCACGGATTGCAATGCGGCTTTTGCACGCCGGGTATGGTGATGTCAGCGGTGGATCTTGTCACCCACCACGATCACAGCAGCGAGCAAAAAATCCGCGAGCATCTTGAAGGCAACCTGTGCCGTTGCACGGGTTATCAAAACATCGTTCGGGCTGTGCAACAAGGCGCACAAGCCATGGCTCAATCAGCTTAATCGAAGGAAGCACGAACATGAATGCACCCACAGCAGGCTTTATCGGCAAAGCGGTTCTGCGCCGCGAAGATCAGCGTTTCTTGACCGGCAATGGTCAGTACACCGACGACATTGTCCACCAGGGACAAACCTATGCCGTTTTCGTCCGCTCGCCCCACGCCCATGCGAAGTTATTGAAGGTCGACACCGAAGCTGCGCGCGCTGCGCCCGGCGTGGTGGGGATTTTCACTGGCGATGATTTTGTCAACGTTGGCGGGTTGCCCTGCGGCTGGCTTATCACCAGCGTCGACGGCACGCCCATGAAGGAACCCAAGCATCCTTTACTTGCCCACGGCAAGGTACGCCATGTAGGCGATCAGGTTGCGGTTGTGATTGCCGAAACGCTCGCTCAGGCCAAGGCCGCTGCAAGCCTGGTCCATGTCGACTACGAAGTCCTCCCCGCTTATGTTGATCCGGCTGGCGAAGTCGGCAGCGTGCCAGTGCACGATGAGGCACCCGATAATCTTTGCTACACCTGGGCACTTGGCGATAAGGCTGCGATCGACGCAACCTTCGCAAGTGCGGCCCATGTGACCAAACTTGAATACCGCAATAATCGGTTGATTCCCAATGCGATTGAACCGCGGGCTGCCAACGCCATCTACAACCGCTCAGACGATAGCTACACCTTACATGTGGCCAATCAAAACCCGCATGTTGAGCGCTTATTGATGGCAGCCTCCATCCCATGCAAGCCGCCTTTCGTGACTGCCACGGATTGCAATGCGGCTTTTGCACGCCGGGTATGGTGATGTCAGCGG
>OMIE01000073.1 GCA_900299025.1 Burkholderiaceae bacterium | reverse complement strand
TTTACAGGTACGAGTGATTATCGGCGCTGGGCTACAAAGTCGCGATAAATTCTATTTAGTAGACTTTGTAAGGTTTTTGAATATAGATATCTGAACTAAGTCACGCAGGTATGGCAACAACGCAAAAGCCACAGGCAGAACTTACTTAAGCGCCTTTCCAATAGCCTTTGCTTTGGCGTTGAAGAAGTCATTGGCAAGCTTGGTCGGTTTGAGAAGGCGCTTTCGAGAATCAGTGGGATCTAACACGTGCTCGACTAGCCCTTGAGCAATGAGGGCCTTGAGCCAACGATGAATCGTGATGGTGCTGGCCATAGTGCAAACTGCCATCAGCTTTCTAACGGAGAGCGGCTTATCGTCTTGCCAAGCTTGACCGATAAACTCCAGCAGCGCTTCATGCTGGGGTGATAAGTCTTTTAACCCATAACTGTCACGTAAGCTCGTTATAATATTCACATACCGAAAGTAAGGCGCGACGAGTTCATTCCTGGCGGTTTCCTTCATTTGGCCTCCGGCTGTCCGCTGCTTAAAGGTAACTTGCCTCCATTCTGCCGTTTATTCATGGACTGTTGCATCTTCTATTCAATGAAAATTCCATGCCACCGTACTTGGCTCGCCACTTGTAAATGGTGGCTGAACTGATGCCCATCTCTCGGCAAAGATCGGGTACACCAATGCCAGCCCCCACGCGCTTCACCGCGTCTAAAATCTGGCTATCGGTAAATCTTGACTTTCTCATGTAGAACCTCTTCCTTCGGAAAAAATTCTACTTCTAATCCCCTTGGTTCTAGGGCATGCCATTTTTAGTTACGATCAAAGCTCTATAACGAAAGCATGTCATATTCCATGCCGATAATGGAAGGCTTTGATGAACTCGCCGTATTCTTCGTCACCCATCAAAGGCTTGAACGTATCGCCCAAGACATGAGATTCGCGCAAGTTAGCCCTGATCACTGGGTGCTGCTTAATCACATTGCTGACACATGGCACTAGGTGCATGCATATTCGGTTCGACAGTTGATGAGTGATTCAAGCTACGGTTCTCCGGCGACGATTTACAAGCGTATTCATCAACTCGTCGCCCTCGAGCTTGTGATGCTCGAGGCGCAAGCCGCCGATTTATGAAAGCCCTCGTCGTACCAGGAATGCTTGCTATGACTTAACTTGCCTCAGTTGCCCAGGTACTTCTAAAGACTGCTGCTGCTCGATAAGGGCCAATCTCTGCTTGGAGGTGCAACAGTAAAGGCTCTTAAACTTTTGCCATGTGACGGGTTAGTTAAGAGGTCTTTCAGTCTAACCAAAGACGATTTCTTGGTTGCGTACTAGATCCGATAGGCTTGTCTCGCAAGCAGTCGCCATTCTCCCGATTGTTTTTGCCAGACCATGAGGATTCCTATCTTGATCGCTGTGGTCTTTCCATCACTAAGCGTTTCACCAATCAGTATATGTCTTGCAATGGCCGAATCACCTACTGCGTTAACACTCTGGTCAGAGAGGTTGATAAAGTTCCATGTCGACTTGCCTGAAGTGGATGCTGCAATAAATTGAGCCTTTGTTTCAATGCGACCAGCTGAATGTCCGTAACTCATCTGATCTGCACAAAGCTGCTCAAGCGCTCCACCATCGCCTTTGAGCATCGCTACTCGAAAAGCCTCTACTAGGGCTGTTACTTTCGTGGCATCGTCACTTGTTTGAGCAAGAGTTTTGCTTAGCCCGAGTCCTAGTGAAAGTGTTATTCCTAGTCCGGCCCTTAGCATGGTTCTTCTGCAAATAGTCATACTTTGTCTCCAAGGTCATTGCGATTAACAGTACGGAAAATATTAGAACGACACGCTGAACATAATGCTAATGACATTTACCTAATGGGCCAGAACGTCATGAAATATATGTAAATGAAGACTTTTAGGAATCAGTGTAACGATCGAAAAAGCAGATCTGTGTAGAGCCGTACCCAGTGTTCGCTTGATCAAGAATCCGGGCTGTATGCGTAGGTTTTCTCGATCATCGGTGTGGAATCAAATGCAAAGTAAGTTTAATTTCAATGTCGCGGCTAGACCTTGCTTTGAGGGTCTTTTGTAGAGGCACACGCTGCCGCGATTCTTACTTTTGGTCCAATCACACTTACCCGTATCTTAAATGTTTCCCATTGTTTTAGGGGTTCCGGACGTTGCTTCGTAGAGCATCCTATTCCTTAACGGCGCCAGTCATGCCCGATACGTAGTACTCGACAAAGAACGAGTACAAAATTGCTACAGGGATTGAGCCGAATAAGGCACCAGCCATAAGGGAACCCCAGTGGTAAACGTCACCTTCAACCAATTCAGTGATCACACCAACTGGAACAGTCTTTACCTCCGACGACGAGACGAAGGTGAGCGCATATATAAATTCGTTCCAAGAAAGAGTGAATGCGAAAATCCCGGCTGAAATCAGCCCGGGTACTGCCAATGGTAGAACGATCTTCAAGAGGATTTCCAGTCGCGTTGCACCGTCGATCAGCGCGCATTCCTCCAGTTCAAAGGGAATCGAGCGGAAATAGCCCATTAAGAGCCATGTGCAGAATGGGATAAGGAACGTTGGGTAGGTGAGGATCAGTGCCCATCTCGTATCAAACAATTGCAGCTTGAAAACCATGGTTGCCAGTGGTATGAACAAGATCGATGGTGGAACCAGATAAGCAAAATAGATGCATAGCCCCACCCACTTACTCCCCTTAAAGCGGAGACGTTCGATCGCATAGGCTGCGAGTACGCTGGCGAACAATGAAATGAAAGTGGCTGAAACCGCCACAAGCATAGTGTTCCAAAGCCACTCTGGATAAGCAGTGTCGAACAACAGTTTCTTGACGTTTGCTAGCGTCGGGTTTGATACCCAAAAAGGACTATTACGGTCGTAGTCGTATAGATCTTCCTTACCTTTGAATGTAGTGATCGTCATCCAGTAGAACGGAAACAGCAGCACAAAAGAGAAGACGCCAAGCGGAAGGTACACGGTCACAAGCTTGCGCTTGCGGGTTACCAGATAGTCCATACCGCCCTCCGCATGGTCGTTTGCGTTGGGCTGCGATGGTTTGTAGGGGCCTTCGGTGGTCATTGAGTCAATCCTTAACACCCTGCTGCCACTTGCGTCGCTGCAGGCCAAAAAAGCTGATTAGAATCGCAGCAAGAAGAAAGGGTACCATCGCCATCGCAATGGCAGCCCCTTCCGCGAGCTGGCCTCCGGGTATCGCGCGCTGGAATGAAAGCGTAGCCATCAGGTGCGTGGCATTCACTGGCCCCCCGCGCGTGATGACATAGATAAGCTGAAAATCCGTAAACGTAAAAAGCACCGAGAAGGTCATGACGATCGCTATGATCGGTGTCAACAGCGGATAGGTGACATGACGGAACAACTGCCACCGCGTCGCGCCATCAATTGTGGCCGCTTCATATAAGGAAGGAGAAATGGTTTGCAACCCAGCGAGCAGTGAGATTGCTACGAATGGAATCCCGCGCCAGATGTTCGCAGCGATTACAGACCAGCGCGCGTTCCAAGCGTCCCCAAGAAAGTTGATGTAGCTGTCGATCAGCCCCAACTTGATCAGCATCCACGAGATGATTGAAAACTGGCTATCGTAGATCCACCAGAACGCAATGGCGGATAGCGTAGTTGGAACGATCCAGGGCAACAGCAGGATCGCTCGCATGAAGGACTTGAATCGAATGTTCTGGTTAAGTAGAAGCGCAAGCCATAAACCTAGACCGAATTTGGCGATGCTTGCGACACCGGTGTACACCATGGTATTGAAAACGGAGAGCCAAAACACACTGTCGCTGAATAGCGATTTGTAATTTTCCAGACCGACAAACTCGCCAGGACGGCCAATCTTGGTATCGGTGAGGCCTAGCCACATGCCGAGTCCCAATGGATAAGTTAAAAACACGAGCAAGATCGTAGCTGCGGGCAGCATAAACAGAAGGCCAAGTGCATTGGCATTGTTGTTTATGCGCCCGATAAGGGCCAAGCCTGTTGAGTTGGACAAAATAGCTCCCGAATGATGACCTTAAACATCGACTACTGCCGCGGCAGCGCAAGTACCGCTGCGGCAGTAGGAATCAACGACGGCCCAAGGATCGGTCAAACCTTGTAATAGCGCTCGGCTCGTTGTTGTGCACGCGCAGCCGCCTCCTGGGGCGTGCGCTGACCCGACGCCGCTTCAGCGACCATGTTGACCATAATGAAATCGGCCAGAGTGCTTGCTGAGGCGTAACCGAGCTTGCCAGGAAAGCCGGCCGGACGCATTACGGCCATTGCGTTTTTGTACGGCGTGTGCTTGGGGTCGACCGTCCAGATCGGATGCTTTTCGTAGGCTTTGAGCGGGTGGCAGACGTAGCCGATCGAGGCATTCATCCAGGGGTTGTATTGCTCCTCTTCCATCATGAAGCGGATGAACTCTTTTGCTGCCTTCGGGTACTTGGTGTACTTGAAGATCATCTGGTTGAAGAACAGGTTGAACTCCGTTGGCACGCCGGCGGGACCGATCGGCATGTTGGCATGCTGGATGTCGTTAACCAAATCCTTGACCTTTGGGTCTTGGGAATTCTTAGCCGCGTAATAGACGGAAATGCCATTAGCGGTAAGGCTGACCTGCCCGTCCAGGAAAGCCTTATTGTTATTTGGGTCGAGCCATGAGAGCGTCCCAGGCACAAACGTGGCGTACAACTCCCTTGCATATTCAAGTGCCTTGATCGTTTCGGGACTATTTATGGTTACTTTGTTGTTCTTGTCCACCATGGATCCGCCATGCGCCCAGACGACCCAGTGGGTCCAGGAATTGCCGTCACCAGTGGCATTGCCAAGAGCAAAACCTCCTGGCGTGCCTTTTTCCTTTAGAGCCTTCATCAACTGCAGAAAGCCTGCAGTATCTTTTGGGAAGCTGGAAAAGCCCGCGGCTTTGACCTGACTTTCCCGGTAGACCAGAGCATTGCCAGCTGCTCCGAACGGAACACCAATCCATTTATTGCCGTCTGGTTTCAAGTACTGTTCGCATACTGGATACCACCCTCCGTACTTCTTACCCAGATAAGTTGCGACGTCGGTGCAGTCGACGAGCTTTTCGGGATAAAGATTAGCGTCGTCATTAGTACCTAGGATGATATCGGGCCCGCTACCAACGTTTGCAGCGACCGCGGCTTTGGGGCGGACATCTTCCCAGCCCTCATGATCGACGCGGACCTTGATACCTGTCTTCTCTTCAAATTTTTTGACATTGGCCATGTAGCCATCTTCGTCTCCCTGGACAAAACGTTTCCACCGGAGCACGCGCAGTTGTGCGCCTTTCTCGGGGGTATTACTCCACTGAGCTTGTGCGTCCTTGGTCCAAATCATCGGACCGGCAGCGGCACCTGCAGCAGCAGAAGTGCTCTGCAAAAACTTACGACGGTTGAAATGCGGCATAGTGAGCCTCCTTGTGAAAATTAGCGGGAATCAATTGAATTACTCGAGCATATTAAAGTGGTGTTCAGGGCGGGGTAATTATTTGATTGGCTACCCTTAGGCTGCGAGACGCAAACTAGTGGTTGCATCAAAGAGATGTGCGCGCACTGGGTCTGGTTTCAAACGGATGGATGCTCCTGGCTTGAAATCATGCCTTTCGCGGAAGACGCTGGTGACCTCCACACCGGCAATCTTTGTGAATACCTGGGTATCGGCTCCTGTCGGCTCAACGACGACTACTTCAGTGGCAATGCCCTCGTTCCCTGTAGCGAGTTCAATATGTTCGGGGCGCGTCCCGTAGACCACCTTCTGGCCATCACTGGCCCTGGCATTTGTCGGTATCGGCAGCTTGGCACCGCCCTCGAGCTCAACATGTCCGCCCTTAACTATGCCGGGTAGAAAGTTCATCGCCGGAGAACCAATGAAACCGGCGACAAATTGATTTACTGGATGATCGTAGAGCTCGAGCGGTGATCCTGTTTGCTCTACGATGCCATCTCGCATCACGACGATTTTGTCAGCCATCGTCATCGCTTCGATCTGGTCGTGGGTTACGTAGATCGAAGTGGTCTTGAGACGCTGATGCAGCTCTTTGATTTCGGTCCTCATAGCTACACGGAGCCTGTCTCTTATACACATCTGACGCTGCCGACGATACTCCTTGTGTAG
>OMIE01000072.1 GCA_900299025.1 Burkholderiaceae bacterium | reverse complement strand
TGTGATGAACGAGTCTCGATTGACAGTGCATAGCCAAAGCATCGGATCGATTGAAGCTGCATGCCTAGTTTTAAAAGTTTGGGACGCAAACGCGAAACCGTCATATCAATCGAGCGATCACTCATACGCGGCTCCTTGCCGAGCGAGCGCATGAGCAATTGCTCGCGTGACAGTGGCCGACCTTTGGCTCTCATTAGCATGTGAAACACATGCCCCTGGGTGTTTGACAGCACCAGCCTGACCAGCTCGTCCTCATGTTGATCCACACGCAACAAGCAACGCTCAGAAGGGCGATACACGAATGGACCCCAGCGAATCGAGACGGTGCTGGCTGGGTTGCCAAAATAGTGCCGCTCGATAAGCTTGCCTAGTCGCAGCAAGAGCTCGCGCTCTGACCAAGGCCTCATACAGTATTCATCCGCCCCAAGCTCAATCACCATGGTTCGGTATTGAGGCTCGCAATCGGTCAATAAAATTGGCAAACCGTAGAGGCGCCTACTTGAGGCGATAAGCGGAAGTAGATCGTCTGCACTCGCCCTCATCTCAATCATCATGCAAGCGTAGACATGTGCTGAAAGCTTTCGATCAGCTTGCTCTGCGTTTGCCGCGGTGTCAACAAAATAGCCTGACCGCCTTAACAAAGTCGATGTGTGCTGTCGCGAGTGGGGGTCCACATCGACCACGAGGACTCTCTGATGTAGCGCCTCGCTTTCTTGTCTTAAATCCATAACGTGCTCCTAAAAATGGTCATTGGATTATTGAAAGACGTGCATTGCATGCACGACGCTTCAAAGGGTTTCATTTTGGGATAAATCAAACTTTCAAGTAGGAGGTTTCGTGATCAAATTTATCAATAGAAATATCAATCAATCAACAGGTTTTTTGTCAAAGACATGGGCGCCTAGTCGCTTGGCTTGACAGTACGTTCTAAATCCTATGTTGGGTTTAGTTCTTAGGCTCGTAAGCATGTCATATGCTTAGCACCCCACATGGTTATGCGCTGCTTCGAAGCGTTCTAAAATCCGAGCGATTAAGAGTTGGTTTGAGACAATCGGCGCTCGCGAAACGGCTCGGTAAGCCGCAGTCTTACATTGCGAAAATTGAAGTTGGTGAGCGCAGGCTCGACTTGCTGGAGTTCATTGATTTGTGCGATGCAATCGGATGCAGCCCGACAAGAATTCTGAGAACGCTTCGATCGCGAGACTTAAATACGCTCGATCTTTTTGGGTCCGATAAGTAGTCTGTCAATGACAACATGCATCGGCAGCGTCGCACGCTGGCGCTAAACAAAGAAACGGCCTCAAAAGAGGCCGTTTCGTGCTGCATACCAAGCGCCCAATACTGGGCAGTTACATTGCCTAATTGATTTGGGTATTCAGCGTGTCACCCTTTAAGTTGGGATAGCGAACATGCTCAACCAGCTCCTGCACATCGCGGCCTGGTGCCGCTGTCAACAAGCTGACGATGATAATGACTGCAAAGCCAAGCGGCACGCCAAAAACGCCTGCTGAGATTGGCTGAATACCCCACCAAAGCTCGATGGGGCTAGTAACACCGAAGATCCCGCGCAGCCAGGGCTGGGTTGTCACCATGTAGTAAAAGGTCACACCCAGACCGGCAATCATACCCAACGAAGCGCCCCATTTATTCGCACGTTTCCAAAAAACGCCTAAAACCAACGCAGGGAAAAATGCGGCTGCCGCAAACGAGAATGCTGCAGAGACCAAGAACAATATATCCGCTGGCTTTTGCGCTGCAACATAAGCTGCAGCCAACGCTACAACGAGTAACAATGCCTTTGAAATGGCAACCCGCCGTCCCGTTGAAGCATTAGGGTCAATCATCTTGTAGTAGAGGTCATGAGACAAGGCATTGGCGATCGTAAGTAGGAGTCCATCTGCAGTAGAAAGCGCTGCAGCCAAGCCACCCGCAGCAACCAAGCCTGAAATCACATACGGAAGCCCTGCAATTTCGGGGGTTGCTAGCACTACGATATCGCCACCGATACGCATCTCGCCGAGCTGCAAAATGCCGTCCTTGTTGACATCCACTACTGATAGTAAGGCTGGATCGACCTTTGACCAATTCGCTATCCATGCTGGCAGCTTATCGAAGGGTGTCCCTACCAAAACGTGGAAGACCTCATACTTTACAAGCACCGCAAGCGCTGGCGCGGTGAAGTAGAGTAAGAAAATAAAGAATAAAGACCAGCCAACTGACGCCCTCGCCTCGCGAACTGATGGTGTGGTGTAGTAACGCATCAAGATATGAGGAAGCGCTGCCGTACCGACCATCAAGCAAAAAATAAGTGCGAGAAAATTACGCCGAGAAGTGTCATAGGTGTCCTTGGCTTTTTGGTCGCCATTTGGATCGCCCGCATAAATCTGGGCGTGCGCAGGCATCCCTGCAAGTGGCTTGGCTCTCGCTTCTGCTGCGGCCTTTGCCTTGGTCCAAGCCGTCTTTGCCTCTGCTTCGTCCTTGGGAACAGCAGAAAGCGCCTTTTCAGCAGCAGCAATTTCCTCTGCTGGTGCATTAGCAGCCTTTAGATCTTCAAGCTTCTTGCTGGCATCTGCTCTATCTTTCTCAAGACTGCCTTTGACGTCTTTAAGCTTTTCGCCAAGCGCGTCAGCCTGTGCCTTGAAGATAGCAACAACTTCCTTCTCCTTGGGATCTTCGCGCAAGGCCTTTTCTTTTTCGGTGACTTTCTCAAGCTGAAAGCCATAGACGACCTGAGGGATCGGCACTGAGGTCTGCTTCACCGAAAGCCATACCACTGGGATCATGTAGGCGACGATAAGGATGATGTACTGGGCCACCTGAGTCCAAGTCACAGCGCGCATACCGCCCAAGAACGAACAGACCAAAATACCAGCAAGACCGAGGAAAATACCGATTTCAAATTGCACGCCAGTTAGCCGCGTGGTGATCAAACCAACACCGTAAATCTGCGCAACCACGTAGGTGAAAGAACAGAGAATTGCAGCGAGAATGCCGAGCGTGCGGGGCAAATTGCCCTCATAGCGCGCCCCAAGAAAGTCCGGAATCGTGAACTGTCCAAACTTGCGCAGGTAGGGAGCTAGAAATAAAGCGACCAAGCAATAGCCACCTGTCCACCCCATGATAAAAGCCAGGCCACCGTAGCCAGTAAGGTACAACGTGCCCGCCATGCCGATAAACGAAGCTGCAGACATCCAGTCAGCACCAGTCGCCATACCGTTATAGAGCGCGGGCACTCTTCGTCCTGCTACGTAATACTCCGAGGCATCGGTGGTGCGGCTCATGATACCGATGCCGGCATACAAGCCGATAGTTGCAAGCAAAAAGACAAACCCAATCCAGGACCTGCTCAATCCCATTTGCTCCAGGATTGCCAAGACAATCACGAAGGCTAAAAAACCACCGGTATAGAATGTATATATTCGATTGAGTCCTGATTTAAAGGCACTCATTGACTTCGCGTCAAAGGCGTTACCGCCTCCAGAATCACCTGCTACTCCGGCCATGATTAATCCTCCATTTCTTCAGCAACACCGTGTTCTTCATCGAGCCGCCCCATGTACATGGCGTAATAAACGATGATGACCACATAAATAGCCAATGCGCCTTGCGCGCCCATCCAGAAGGAAAATGGCCAGCCAAAAAACGTAAAGGAAAGCTCTCTTGCGAAGTAGGCAACCACGAAGGTCACCACAAACCAGATAGCAAGCAGCATTGCCGTGATATTCAGGTTTTTCTGCCAGTACCGCTCATGCGATTCATTGAGTTGCATAACACCCCCTTGTGGTTACAGATACTGCCGCCTTTCTTTGGACGGGCTTCTTCAATCGTCAACAAGTCACAGATAACCGAACCGAACATGACTCGGCCTAACTATCGTGAACCCAAAGTCTTTCGGAAAACTTACAGCTCGATCAGGGTTTTAAACCAGTTTCTCGCTTCAGCTGCTCAGCAACCTTGGGTTCGAATCCTTGGAGATGGCGAATAATTTCCAGCGTTTGCTGAGCTTCATGTCGGTCAAAGTGCACTCTTGCGAGTTGGTACCAGGCAAAAGGGCTCATCGGCTGTAGCTCGGTATTTCGTTTAAGGGCAACCAGAGCTTCATCAGAGCGCCCTTGCTGGATCAACACCAAGCCAAGTCCGTACCAAGCTCGATCAAGCTTATCGTTGAGCTGAAGTGCCTCGCGAAATGAGGATTCCGCCTCAGGCAAAAGGCCTTGCTGCTCAAGCAAAAAACCCAAGTTGAAAAGAAGGTTGGGGTTACTTGGTTGCTGACGGCGAGCCTGCTTAAGCAGCGCAATCGCATCGGGACGGGACTGCCTTTCCTGACCCCAAAAGTGAGCAAGTGTTGTTAAGACGAAATAATCGTCTGGCCGCAGTTGCTTCATGTGGATCAAGCGTTCGACAGCCTTCTTAGTCAGACCAAAAAGGTTCAAAACAAAGACTTGGTAACGCATCAAAAGCCATTCGATATCTTTAATTAAACGCATCGCTGTACCCCTTTATTTACACTGATCAAGTCCGATCGTGAGACAAGTTGCAATCTTCATGTAGAGGGCCGCAAACCAAATCATGACCATGATCAAAAACGTAACCAGCGGAATGTGACGGTCGATCACAACTCTCGGCGTGAGTCTGCGAATCAAGCGCTCAAAAGGCCTGGTCAGCATGCATAGCAACTGATAGAAAAAATTGCTCTCTCTGCGAGCCCCAGCCAACAGTCCAACCAAGCCTCGGCCAAGTAGCGCCATCAGCGCTATCTCGGCCACTAACTTCACGATACTCGAGGCAAGCAGCATCCTTGAGAAGCTTTGTAATCAAAGACTTTGGCTGAGCTGCTCGAGGATAGCCGGATTTTCCAGGGTCGAAGTATCCTGAGTGATGGCCTCCCCGCGCGCAATCGACCGCAGGAGGCGACGCATGATTTTCCCAGATCGGGTCTTCGGTAGATTGACTCCAAAACGAATATCTTTTGGCTTTGCAATTGGACCAATTTCCTTACCAACCCAGTTGCGCAACTCGCTTGCGATTTGTTTAGCTTCATCGCCCATTGGCCGCGCCCTTTTGAGCACCACGAATGCGCAAATAGCCTCGCCTGTTAGTTCATCGGGACGACCGACTACCGCGGCTTAGGCCACTAGTGGGTGTGCGACCAGGGCCGATTCAACCTCCATAGTCCCGAGCCGATGACCGGATACGTTAAGTACGTCGTCGATACGCCCTGTAATAGTGAAATACCCTGTATCTTTATTTCGCACCGCACCGTCGCCGGCCAAGTAGTAGCCTTTTAGTTCTTCCGGGAAGTAGCTTTTCTTGAATCGTTCAGGGTCACCCCAAATGGTCCGGATCATCGATGGCCAAGGCTTCTTAATCACCAAAATACCGCCTTGACCATGCGGCATGTCATGCGCGGCTTCGTCGACGATTGCAGCATCAATACCAGGTAAAGGCAAGGTACAGGAACCTGGGACCAAGGGCGTTGCGCCCGGAAGTGGCGTGATCATATGACCGCCTGTCTCTGTTTGCCAGAAAGTATCGACAATGGGGCAGCGTTCGCCGCCGACATGCCGGTGGTACCACATCCATGCCTCGGGATTTATTGGCTCTCCCACCGATCCAAGCAAGCGCAAACTGCTCAGGTCCGAGCGCGCTGGATGAACCTTCTCGTCGGTTTCGCTTGCCTTGATCAACGAACGAATCGCCGTTGGAGCCGTGTAAAAGATCGTGCAGCGATGCCTTTCGATCATCTTCCAAAAGCGCGCCGCATCGGGATAGGTCGGTACGCCTTCAAAAATAATCTCTGTCGCCCCGACGGCAAGTGGGCCATAGGCAACATAAGTATGACCTGTCACCCAGCCCACATCGGCCGTACACCAAAATACATCGCTAGCCTTGATGTCAAAAGTCCATTGCATCGTGAGCTTGGCGTGAAGCAAATAGCCGCCCGATGCATGCTGAACGCCCTTGGGCTTACCCGTGGAACCTGAGGTGTAAAGAATGAATAGTGGATGTTCTGCAGGGACCCATACGGGTTCACATGTGCTCGACTGCCCTGCCTCAATATCGTCCCACCACACATCTCGCGGTGGGTGAAAAGCAATCGCACCACCTGTTCTTCGCCAAACGACCACGTGGCGTACAGCTTCACAACCACCCATGGCAAAAGCTTCATCGACGGCAGGCTTGAGTGGTATGTGTTTACCACCTCTTACCTGCTCGTCGGCCGCAATCACAAGCGTCGCCCCCGCATCAACGATCCGCTCGTGTAACGATTTGCTGGAAAAGCCACCGAAGACCACCGAATGCGTGATGCCAAGCCTTGCACAGGCCTGCATGGCAACCACAGCGTGAATAGACATGGGCATGTAAATGATTGCGCGCTCGCCCCTGCCGTGACCAAGCGACTTGAGTCCATTTGCAAAACGGCAAACCCGGTCGTGAAGCTCTCGGTAACTTAGCTCGGTGACGGTCCCGTCATCTGCCTCGAAAATAATCGCCGTCTTGTGTTCGGTCGCCGTACCGAGATGCTTGTCAAGGCAGTTGTAGGAGACATTGAGCTCGCCATCGTGGAACCAGCGATAAAAAGGCTTGTTACTCTGGTCTAGAGTTTGGCTAAAGGGTTTGTGCCACAGCAAGTGCTCTTTTGCGAGATCAGCCCAAAACCCCTCATGGTCGGCCTGAGCTTTAGAACAAAGCGCCTGGTACTGAGCCATCCCGGCAATATTGGCCTGCTCAACAAAGCCTCGAGGTGGGGGAAAGACACGGTTTTCCTGCAACACAGACGTGATGGCAGCACTCATCGCAAGCTCCTCCGAAGACGTTCAAACTTCCATTTTTTAATACCTAGACCACAAAGCGCAGCCAAGGCGTTGTCCGGCGAAACTATCGTTGCGGTCTTACGCCGCCCTTACTTAGCTCCGGAAAATCCCTATCCTATAGAATCATCGCGATTCAGGCCAGAGGTAGATCATGACGACAATCCGCGAAGACGATCTTATTCAAAGCATCGCTGATGCCTTCCAATACATCAGCTACTACCATCCACTCGACTACATTCGGGCACTCGGCGCCGCCTACGAGCGAGAAGAGAGCCCAGCGGCTCGCGACGCCATCGCTCAGATTCTCACCAACAGCCGCATGTCGGCAGAAGGCAAGCGTCCGATGTGCCAGGACACAGGGATCGCCACCGTTTTCTTGAAGGTCGGGATGAACCTGCGATGGGATGCAAAGCGAAGCCTCAGCGACATGGTCAACGAGGGCGTTCGCCGTGCCTATAACCATCACGATAACTTGCTGAGAGCCTCAGTACTTGCTGATCCTGCTGGCAGCCGAAAAAACACGAAAGACAATACCCCGGCCGTGATCCACACCGAGATCGTGCCCGGTGACAGCCTCGAGGTCATTGTGGCAGCCAAGGGCGGTGGCTCGGAGGCTAAGAGCAAGCTTGCCATGCTTAATCCCAGCGATTCAATTATCGACTGGGTGGTCAAGACCGTCCCAAGTATGGGTGCAGGTTGGTGCCCCCCGGGGATGCTTGGCATCGGTATTGGCGGTACACCCGAAAAGGCCATGCTGCTTGCCAAAGAATCGCTCATGGCACCAATCGATATGACTGAGTTGCTCGCCCGAGGCCCTTCAAATCGGCTCGAGGAAATGCGTATCGCGCTTTACGAGAAAGTCAATGCGCTGGGCATAGGGGCGCAAGGCCTTGGCGGTCTTACAACCGTGCTGGACGTAAAAATTCTCGACTACCCCACTCATGCAGCGAATCTGCCAGTTGCGATGATTCCGAACTGTGCCGCGACCCGACATGCGCATTTTGTGCTCGATGGGAGCGGTCCTGTAAGCCTTGAACCACCTTCACTCAGTGATTGGCCTAAGGTGACCTGGACAGCAGATACCCAGCGGTCTCAGCGGGTCAACCTAGATGAACTCACGCCTGAGCAGGTTGCCGCTTGGAAGCCTGGGCAAACCTTATTGCTCAACGGAAAAATGTTGACCGGCCGTGATGCGGCGCATAAGCGTATTCAGGATATGGTGGAGCAAGGGCAGCCCCTGCCTGTGGACTTTCACAACCGGGTTATTTATTACGTTGGGCCGGTTGATCCCGTACGCAACGAAGTCGTCGGGCCTGCAGGACCAACTACAGCGACCCGCATGGATAAGTTCACGGACACCATGCTCGGTAAGACCGGCTTAATCGCTATGATTGGCAAGGCAGAGCGCGGACCCGCAGCGGTTGAATCAATCCGCAAACACCGTTCAGCCTACTTGATGGCGGTCGGCGGCGCAGCCTACCTGGTTTCCAAAGCGATTCGTGGCGCGAAAGTGGTTGCCTTTGAAGACTTAGGCATGGAGGCAATCTACGAGTTTGAAGTACAGGACATGCCTGTTACCGTCGCCGTCGACGCCAACGGCGAATCGGTCCACGAAACAGGCCCGAAAACCTGGCAGGCAAAGATCGGCAAGATTCCTGTGGCGGTGGCCTGATGAAGATCGTCATTGCGCAACTCAAGCACGAAACCAATACCTTTTCGCCGGTACCCACCGGCTTAGCGCGCTTTACGCGAATCGGCGACGAGCCTCCATGCGGGGATGCAGCGGTCCGAGAGTACAAAAACACAGGTTCGGCAATCGCAGCAATGATCGATCTTGCCGAGCAAGCGGGAGCCGAGTACCGTGTTCCCGTGGCCGGCAATGCGCCACCGAGCGGTCCGGTGCAAAACGAAGCCTATGAATGGATGGTCTCGCGCATCTGTGAGGCAGTACGTGAGGGCTGTGATGCCGTACTACTCGATTTACACGGTGCGATGGTGACTGCAACCTATGAGGACGGCGAAGGCGAGTTGCTGAAGCGATTAAGGCAGATTGCACCCACCATACCCATCGGTGTTGCGCTTGATATGCATACCAATTTGTCCAACACCATGGTTACACACGCTGACGTGCTTGCTGGGTACCAAACCTACCCCCATGTCGATGTCTACGAGACGGGTATTCGAGCCGCTAAGCCGATCATTGACTGGCTCAAACAAAAGCACCTATTGCGGCAACAACCTGCCAATGTAAGTCCTCTTCATGTGGCTTACAAAGCTTGGGGCCAGGTACCGATGTTGCCCCACGTGATGCGTCAGTCGAGCCTTGACTCACCCAATCGAGAGATTCAGGCAAGATGCAAAGCGATCGAAGCGGAAGGCGCCCTTGCCGCTAGCGTTTTTGTTGGATTTCCCCATGCTGATATACCGATCGCAGGGATGAGCGCCATGGTGATCGACCCGAGTGACCAGGCACGTGCCGATCGCTGGCGAGACGAACTGCTCCACATGTGCTGGCAGGCACGTGAGGCCTTCGTGTATCACATCGAAGCACTTGACGAATCGATCGCCCGAGCAAAAAAGCTTGCTGAGACCGATGTTGAGGGCAAGCCTGTCGTGTTACTTGATCATTACGATAACTGTGCATCGGGAGGCACCATGGACACCATGGCGGTTCTTGACGCCATGATTCGTGCCGACTTGCAAAACGCCGCCGCTTTTGCAATTTGCGACCCCAAAGCCGTTCAGACCTTGATGAAAGTCGGCGTCGGCGGCGAAGCGAGCCTCATGCTGGGAGGAAAGCACGCGCTTAGCTCACTTAAGCGTCCGGGCGAGCCGTTGAAGGTCAGCGGACGTGTCAAAACCCTCACCGATGGACAATACCGATTCCGAGGCCCAATGGCCCGAGGCGAACGCGCCAATATGGGCGCTGCGGCTGTGCTACAGGTTGGAGGCATTGAGATTGCTGTAATCAGCCGACATGTCGAGCCATTTGATATCAACACATTGATCACGCTTGGGATTGATCCCTATAGCAAGAAGTTTTTGATGCTAAAAAGTCGGGTGCACTGGCGAGCGGGACTCGGTGAGCTCGCCGGCGCGGTCGTCGAATGCGCGGGGGTCGGTGTGTGCACTTCAGACTATGACAGCCTGAGTTTTCATAAGGTTCGTCGACCCATTTATCCGCTGGACCCGGTGACGAGCTTTCAGCAGGGACAAGTGATCCAGGGAGGCTAAGGAAATGGCCCGCATTGCAATTGGTGGTATGCAGCATGAAACAAATACTTTTGCACCCACAAAGGCAAGCTACCGAGCTTTCGAGCAAGGCGGTGGTTGGCCTGGCGTGCAGCGCGGTGATTCGATGTTTGAAGCGCTGGCCGGAGCAAACATTCCCGCTCAGGGTGCTATTGAAGCTTTCCGCGCCCAGGGCCACCGTTTGATTCCCTTGACTTGGGCTGCTGCCTCACCTTCGGCCCATGTCACACAAGACGCCTTTGAACGGATCGTGGGCTCGCTCGAGGAAGATCTTCGTCGATCCTTAACAAGTACGGACGGGATCGATGCGGTGTATCTCGACTTGCATGGCGCCATGGTCACCGAGGACCATGAAGATGGTGAGGGCGAAATCTTGCGCCGTGTAAGAGCGATCGTAGGACCACGGATCCCTATTGTCGCCTCACTGGATCTACATGCAAACGTCACCAAAGCGATGGTCGAGTACGCCGATGCAATGTCGATCTATAGAACATATCCGCATGTCGACATGGCAGAGACTGGTGCTCGGGCGGCGTTTCTTGCCATGCAAATGATGGCAAGTGGCAAACGTCCCTTGAAGCAGCATCACGCGTTTTCGTACCTGACCGGTATTCCTTCGCAAAGCACCTTTATCGAACCCGCGAAAAGCCTATACGCCTTACTCGCCCAGCTTGAGCGCAAGCATGAATGTTTCGTATCGTTTGCGCCTGGCTTTCCGATGGCAGACATCGAGGAGTGCGGTATGAGTGTGATCGCATACGGCCACGATGCAAAACAGCTCGACCTGGCAATGAAGACAATGATCGACGCGGTAGAAAGCGCCGAAAAGGATTTCGCCTTAGAACTATTGACGCCCAAGGACGCGATTCAACGAGCCATGCGACTTGGAAGCCCTGGCCGTCCGGTCATCATCGCGGACACCCAGGATAATCCTGGTGCTGGAGGGAATGGCGATACGACAGGTATGCTCGAGGCACTCATCGAACTCAAGGCACAAGACGCCTGCCTTGGCCTGTTAATCGATCCAATTGCTGCCGATCGTGCCCATGAGGCTGGCCAGGGAGCAAGCCTTGAATTTGAATTAGGTGCTCGCTCAGGCTTACCAGGCCATCATCCCGTACGACGTCGGTTCACCGTCGAGCGCCTGGGCGATGGCCGATTCACTTGCACAGGCCCCATGTTCAAAGGCTTTCGCATGCAGCTTGGCAAGATGGCATTGTTACGGCACGAAGGCGTACGCGTGGCAATTGCAAGCATCAAGTGTCAGGCGGGCGATCAGGAAATGTTTCGCCATCTTGGCCTCGAACCCGCCCAGCAACGATTAATGGTGTTGAAAAGCTCTGTACATTTCCGCGCCGACTTCCAGCCCATTGCCACTGAAGTTATCGTGGCGAGATCACCCGGTCCAGCGCTGGCTGACCCGGCAGATTTCGCGTGGACGAAGCTGCGACGCGGCGTTCGACTCAATCCACTTGGCAGAGCCTTCTAGCAAAAAGGCGCAATATTTCCCATGCAAATGCTCACCGCTGGCAGGGTTCCAAGCGCTTCAGATTGGCTTTTAATCGATGTGGGGAACACCTTCTTGAAATGGGGTCGCTATGCAGCGATTCAAGAGCGTGGGGGTAACGAAGCCCCTCAGGCCCTAACAATCAGCACTAATTTTAACAACGATACCCCCACTATAACGTCGCAGGTGCATCGAACCGCGCTCGAACATTGCATTGTCCAAGGGCGGGTGCTGCTTGCCGAGATTCCAATCCTTGCGATCGACTGGCGAGAGCAAGCATGTCCGGCAATGATTGTTATATCAAGTGTAGCGGGGACCCGTGTGCGCAATCCACTACTGCGAGCGCTTGAAGTTTGGAACGATGCACCAAGCCCGCGCTGGATCAGTTCATTGGATGAAGAGTGTGGCGTACACAATCGTTATAGAAATCCTGGGCAACTAGGAAGTGATCGATGGGCTGCACTGATTGGAGCACGTGCCCTGGTCGGATCACACGCCGCACTGGTGGTTGTATGCGGCACTGCGACTACGATGGACTTACTCGATAGGGAAGGCAACTTCGAGGGTGGCTCGATCATGCCTGGCCTTGGTTTGATGCAGCGATCGCTCCATGAAAGAACCGCAGCGCTACCGGATGCATCAGGCGAGTATCTTCAGTATCCTCGGCAAACGGTCGATGCCATCGCTTCAGGATGCCTGCATGCACAAGCCGGTGCTGTTGAGCGTGTGTTTCGGCAATACAACGATGAGCACCCAAAGTTGATATGTGTCTTGTCGGGCGGTGCAGCAAGAATGCTGTCTCCTCGCCTTGAAATCGCCCACCGACTCGTCGACAACCTTGTTCTAGAGGGTTTATTTCATATCGCGCGACAGATGGCAGCCATTCAGTCGAAGACTTAGTACAACATCCGAGCTGAGTGTCTCGGTGAATCCCAGGTGTCTCTGTGAGTGTTTAGTGCCCGAGAATCTTCGAAAGAAAGTCTTTCGTCCGATCACTTTGTGGATCATTAAAAAATAAGTCAGGTGGAGCTTGCTCGACGATTTGCCCTTGATCCATAAAAATCACCCGGTCTGCAACCGCTTTGGCAAAACCCATTTCGTGGGTAACCACAACCATGGTGATACCCTGCCCGGCCAATTCGATCATCACATCGAGCACTTCCTTAATCATCTCAGGGTCGAGTGCTGAAGTAGGCTCATCAAAAAGCATTATCTTGGGACGCAGACAGAGCGCCCTAGCGATCGCCACACGTTGCTGCTGACCACCCGAAAGCTGTAGAGGGTATTTGTTTGCCTGCTCGGCGATACGAACACGTTCTAGTTGTTGCATGGCCCTGTCCTCGGCCTCTTTGCGGGGCACCTTACTCACCCACATCGGCGAAAGCGTTAGGTTCTCAAGAACAGTCAAATGGGGGAACAAATTGAATTGCTGAAACACCATCCCGACTTGCTTTCTCACGGCATCGATGGCCTTGACGTCGTCACCGAGGGTAATGCCGTCGATAACAATATCGCCCTCCTGGTGCTCTTCGAGGCGATTGATGCATCGGATAAGCGTAGATTTTCCCGACCCCGAAGGCCCACAAATCACAAGCTTTTCGCCCTTGAGAATATCGAGATTAATATCCCTCAGCACATGGAACTGATTCCCGTACCATTTATTAACTTTGGCAAAGCGGATGATGGTCTCGCTCATAGCAACTGGTGTCCGTCTAAAAAAGTGCTAGCGAGCCTTTGAACGCGATAGCTGCGCTTCGATCCAAAGACTATAGCGCGACATTGCGTAGCAGCCAGCAAAATAAATGAGCGTGATGAACAAATAGGCCTCAAGCTTGAAGGGCCGCCAATCAGCATCACTATTGAGCGCAAGACCTAATGCCCCGGTGAGCTCATAAAGGCTCACAATCGTAACAAGCGATGTGTCTTTGAAAATACCAATGAAATTATTCATAACGCCAGGCACCACCATGGCAAGCGCTTGAGGCAATACGATCTTTCTTTGCGTCTGCCAATAACTCATACCCAAGGACTGAGCCGCCTCAACTTGACCTTTAGGTATCGCTTGCAGTCCACCCCGGATGACCTCAGCCATGTAAGCAGCAGCAAAAAGCGTGATGCCGATGAAAACCCGCAATAAGACATCTATTTTTGTACCAGTTGGCATCAACAAGGGAAACATAAACGAGGCCATGAAGAGCACTGAAATCAAAGGCACACCGCGAATCAATTCGATGTAAACCGTGCAAACAGCACTGATCGCTGGCATGTTCGAGCGCCTTCCGAGTGCGACGATGACACTCAACGGAAAAGCAGCCACGATGGACAGGGTCGCAAGCAAAACCGTCAGGGGCAATCCACCCCATCGATCGGTGTCAACGAGGCTAAGTCCAAACCATCCTCCCCGAAGGATGACAAAAACCGCGACCATGACAATGACCCACAACAGCACCAGCCATTGACTCCACAAGGCTCGGGTACAGCTTGCTACTAACAGCCCGAGCAAGAGCAACGTTGCGACTAATGGACGCCAATGCTCAGCATGTGGATAGTATCCAAAAATAATAACGCGATACTTTTCAGCAATGACACCCCAACAAGCGCCCTCTCCCATGGCTTGTTTGCATAAGGCCGCATCGGGTGTCCACACGGGATGAATCAGAGCCCAAGCAATGAAATCAGGAAGTGTCTGCAAAAAGATGGCCATTAACACGATCGTCGTGATGGTGCTAAACCGGCTGCCAAATAAGTGCCGCCGCAGGGTCGCCAGCGCACCCTGTTCATTGCGCGGTGCATTGCGAGCAGCAACGGGCGCAAACACCTCAGACGTATAGCGAGTCAGACCGGTCACTGCATTACCCCTGGCTTGTGATGGATTCAAGATCTATCGCTCTTGAATCGCTGCTCGAGCGTTATACCAATTCATAAACGCTGACGTGCTCAATGAAGTACTCAGATAGACAATCATAATGATCGAGATACATTCCACCGCTCTGCCAGTCTGATTGATCGAGGTATTGAGAATCGAGACGACATCCGGGTAACCGATTGCGACGGCAAGCGAGGAATTCTTTGTCAGATTCAGATACTGACTAGTAAGTGGCGGAATAATCACCCGAAGTGCTTGTGGCAAAAGAACAAGGCGCATCTCTTGAGACGGTGCAAGACCTAAGGATTGAGCAGCTTCACCTTGTCCACGCGGTACAGACTGAATGCCGGCTCTGACAACCTCTGCAATAAAACCAGCGGTATAAAGCGTGAGCCCGATAAGTACTGCTAAGAATTCTGGCGTAAGTGCACCGCCGCCATCAATGGCAAAGGCACCCATTTCGGGGTAGCGCATCGTGCTGGGAGCGCCACCAGCCAGCCATCCAAGCATGGTCCCGACGGATATGCACAGGCATGCCGCCAGCCATAAACTTGGCGCCTCACCAGTCTCCTCAAAGCGCCGTAACTGCTTGCGCCGCCAAAACGACAAGACGACAAGGCCTATGAGCATTCCGTCCAATGCGCTTGCATGACCCCAGGCCCAGTCCGGCAGCGGGAAGTTAAGCCCACCTTTACTCAGATAAAAGCCAGCACCAAAAACCCAAGGCTCATTCGGCGCAGGCAATAATTCGGTCAATAGGAGGTACCACATCAACAGCTGAAGCAATACCGGAACATTGCGAAAAAACTCGACGTAAATCTGGCAAAGCGCTCTAAGAAGCACATTTCGCGAAAAACGACCGATGCCAACAGCAGTGCCAATAAGCGTCGAAAGCAAGATACCGAGTAAGGCTACTCTGATCGTGTTACTCAGACCAACGAGGATCGCTTTCCAGTAGGGATCGCCTGAGTCGTAAGCGAGCATTGTCTCGCCGATATCAAAACCAGCGGGTTGCAGTAAAAAGCCATAACCGCTCTGAATCCCGCGAAGCCGCATGTTTTCAGTCGTGTTATGGACAAGATAAACAGCAATTGCTATCAATAATAGAATAAGGATCGCTTGAAAAAGCTTAGAACGAAAGGCCTGACTTTGCAAAGACCATGACGAGACGGGAGCGGGCGCGGGCCGTGCTGCGATCATCTCCGAGGCTGCACGTGACGAACGCAGAACCCTGCCCTGAAGCTGAGAGTCCATATTAATGTAATAGCACTGTTAAACGAGAAGCAGCCATTGCTGAGCCCAACAAAGCTAGCTGCCCTATAGGGGCAGGCTAGCCTTGAGGCAGCTGATAGGGCTACTTAGCGCAGTGGTGGAGCGTATTGGAGACCGCCTTTGCTCCAGAGATTATTTAAACCACGTGGCAATTTGATCGTGGACTTAGCTCCAACATTACGATCGAACATCTCACCGTAGTTGCCCACGGCCTTAACCGCACGTGCTGCCCATTCCTTATCGAGACCGAGCAACTTGCCCATATCCTCGGAGGTACCAAGCAGTCGCTGAATCGGTGGTTCAGTACTCGATTTCATTTGATCGACATTTGCCTGTGTCACACCATACTCCTCGGCTTCAAGCAGCGCATTAAAGGTCCACTTAACGATCGTGAAGAATTCCTCATCACCGCGACGAACCGAAGGACCAAGTGGCTCTTTGGAAATCAAATCGGGGAGAATCGTGTGTTCTTCTGGGTTCTTGGCCTCTTTGGCCCTAATACCTGCCAAACCTGATGCATCGGTCGTGTAAGCCTGGCAACGACCCGAGAAGTATGCGGCGTTTGCGGCCTCTAGTTTCTCAAATACCACGGGCTTAAGGTTCAGATTATTGGACTTCGAAAAGTCGGTCAGGTTCTTTTCAGTGGTAGTCCCTGACTGAACGCATACGGTGGCGCCTTTGAGGCCTTTAGCCGAATTAACTTTCGTTTTGGCAGGAACCATAAAGCCCTGGCCGTCATAGTAGGTCACGCCGGTAAACAACATCCCGAGCGATGCATCCCGGGTGAGTGTCCACGTCGTATTACGGGAAAGTACATCAACCTCGCCGGCCTGCAAGGCTGCAAATCGCTGTTGAGCGGTAAGCGGTACGAATTTGACCTTGCTTGCATCGCCAAGTACGGCGGCTGCGACAGCCTTACATACGTCCACATCGAGTCCAGCCCAATTTCCCTGGCTATCTGCCTGCGAAAACCCGGGCAAACCGGTACTCACGCCACAAATCAATTGACCACGCTGCTTGACCGCGTCAAGGGTCTTACCGGCATAGGCAACACCGGAGAAAACGGCCATCGAGCCAATTGCCAGGGCCGCTACGCCTGCTTTCACTTGCTTCATGTACAACTCTCCCATTGATTGAGTGGATTAAGACGTGCCAAGGGACGCGTCCATGCCGCGCAATGTAACAAACCTGTCGCGAATCGTGGCGCTTTTCCCTAGATCTTTTCGCTAAAAGAAGCGCTCACCATCGCGGCATTGACACCACGTTGCATATCTATCCTCGACAAAAGCCCGAGTGCGATCATAAAAAAAACGCCAACAAAGGCCAAAGCCATTCGCTGTTGACCCTCGGTCAGCCAAACAATCAGGCCATAGAACACTGGCCCAAGAATCGCCGACAGCCGCAAGGCGAAACCCCAAAGTGCGAAAATTTCCGACTGACGGCCGAGCGGTGACAGTTGCGCGACCATTGCTCTTCCGGCAGATTGACTCGAACCCATATTTAAGCCAGCCAGGCTAGCAGCAATCCAAAACGCCTCTCTGCTCTGCCCCAAAACCGCGATCGCTACCATCAGTATCCACGACAGTAAGGTGATGGCAAGCGCCCGGCGATCGCCGATTCGGTCTTGAATCCTGCCAAAAAAGAAGGCACCAAGCGCTGCTGCAATATTGACAAGAAACACGAGCATCATGGTTTCAGTCTGCTGAAATCCCATCACTTGCTCGGCATAAACCGCGGCCAGGGTGATCACCACAAAGATCCCCGCTTGATAAGCCACGCAACAAAACAAAAGGCGCCTCAAATCGACAAGCTCAGCCGTGCGATGCCATGAACTGCGAAGACGCAGCCAACCCCCTTCCCAGCCTCGCTCATCAGAGGTCAACGCAGCATGAGGTCGTTCTTTCAATACGGCAAGCGCTGGAAGACTAACCCCCACATAGACTATTGAGACTATCCAAAGGGTGACGGGTACAAACTCAGAAGCGCTTTGACCCTGAGCCTTAGCCTGTAAGACCCATGCCAGTGAAAGCCCGAGCGTGAGCATGCCGCCGAGATAGCCGAAACTCCACCCCCAACCAGAGACCCTGCCATAGGCCTGCGGCCGAGCCAGTTCACGCAAGAAGGCGGCGGTAAAGGTCTCGCAAAGATTAAACCCAAGGCTCGACAGCGCCACCAAAACAACAGCTAGCCAAATCACTGAGGCGTCTACAAAAGCCAAGGCAGCAGTTGCCAGACCGCATAGTAGGCTCGCCCAGCGAATCATGCGCCGCTTTCCGCCGACCCTGTCGGCCCACATACCAAGCGCTGGTAGTACGAGCATCGTGAGCAGCGAGGCGGCTGAAACCGTCAGGGTCCACAGCAGTGTCGCCCAACTTGCCGCTCCTGCAATCACGCCTACAAAATATGCAGAGTACACCGCAGTCAGGACGACGGTGGTGTAGCCCGAGTTCGCAAAATCAAGGAAGGCCCAGGCCAATACCTCGCGCGGCGCAACGCCCTCGCGCAAGTGCTGTCGGACTGAACTGTTCAGGGCCAGTTTGAGTCTCCTTAGAGTGCTGCGATGCCCGCCTTTGCAATGTCAGCATCTTCGGTCGATTTCACGCCAGAGACTCCGATAGCCCCAATACAATAACCATCAACCGTGATGGGAACCCCGCCTTCGAGCATGCCTTCAAGGACCGGGGCCGATAAGAAACTGACCCGGCCCCCGTTGATCATCTCTTCATAGCCCTTCGACTCGCGCCTTCCCAGCGCTGCCGTCTTGGCCTTTGCGACGCAAATCTCAGCTGAAATCGGCGCTGCCCGATCGAGCCGCTGTAGCCAAAGCAAATGCCCTCCGTCGTCGACGATGGCGAAAGCGACTGCCCAGCCCTGCGCATTTGCTAGCGCTTCACATGCGCTTGCCATCCGTTTAACGTCAGAAAGCTCCAAAACCCGCTTGCTCAACATATCCACTGTCCTCGACGAAAAAGCGACTATTGTTACACCAAGAAGGTCTTAGCGCTTTCCGCTAGGTCTTAAGACAGCGAAGAACCTGCTCGAGTGCGGACGGGTCTTCAATCGTGGTCAAGTCACCAGGATCGCGACCCTCACACAGCGCTTGGATTGACCGTCTAAGCACTTTTCCAGAGCGGGTTTTCGGTAGGACCGTGACGAAGTAAACGCGAGAAGGCCTAGCCACCGCACCAAGTTGTTGATCAACGGTCTTCATCACCTGCCCTTCAAGCGCAAGTCTTGCATGCGCATCATCTGCTACCGATGCATCCTTCAGGACGGCGAAAGCAACCGCGACTTGCCCTTTGAGTTGATCGGCCACTCCGACCACCGCGCACTCAGCAATCGAAGTGTGCGAGTTGATCGACTCCTCGATCTCTCGCGTACCCAGTCGGTGACCAGCAACGTTGATCACATCATCGGTACGACCCAAAATAAAGTAATAGCCGTCGTCATCTTTAACCCCCCAATCGAAGGTCGAATAGGCCATCACCCCAGGTATTGATTCGAAGTAAGTGCTGCGAAAGCGATCATCATCGCCCCAAATCGTCTGCAGGCATCCTGGGGGTAAAGGAGGGAGAATCGCTACCACGCCCTTTTCCTGAGGACCGACCTCCTTGCCAGTACTTTCATTCAAAAGGCGCACGTTATAACCATACATGGGCAGGCCTGGGCTACCAAACTTCGTCGCCAAATCAGGCTCAACACCCTTAGCCACGGTGAGAATCGGCCAACCCGTCTCTGTCTGCCAATAGTTATCGATAATTGGAACGCCAAGTCCCTCTGCAATCCAGCGTGCGGTGGGCTCATCAAGCGGCTCACCGGCTAAGAATAAAGCTCGCAACGATGAGGTGTCGTAACGAGTCAGCAGGGCAGGGTCCTGCTTTTTGAGTACACGAACCGCTGTGGGGGCGGAAAACATGACAGTTGGTTTGTAGCGCTCGACAAGCTGCCAAAAAATACCGCCATCGGGACGCAGGGGTGTGCCTTCGTAGAGCATTGTGAACATGCCCGCAATCAGCGGCGCGTAAACAATGTAGGAATGCCCAACAACCCAGCCAATATCACTGGTGCAAAAATAGCCCTCGCCAGGCTTACCCGGAAAAATATGCTTCATCGACGCCGCTAGCGCGACTGCATAGCCCCCCACATCGCGCTGGACGCCTTTGGGCCTTCCGGTCGTTCCGGATGTGTAAAGAATATAGCTTGGCTCATTGGATTCAAGCCAAGTAACCTCGACCACCTCGTCGAGATGTTGCTCGCGCAGTTGGCTGTAGTCCAAATCTCGATGTGCGATAAGGCGCATCGGTGCAAGCTTTCGGTCAAAAAGAATCACATGTTCGGGCTTGTGATGCGAAAGCTCGATTGCTTCGTCTAGCAGCCCTTTATAGGGAACAACTTTTCCTGCACGTGAACCAGCATCGGCACTCACAATAACCTTAGGTCTCGCATCGTCGATACGCGAAGCCAGCGAGTGCGACGCGAAACCTCCAAACACGACTGAGTGAATAGCTCCGAGCCTTGCACATGCAAGCATCGCAAAAACGGCCTCGGGAATCATCGGCATATAGATGAGGACCCGGTCGCCCCTCCCAACGCCCTGCGCCCTAAGCATCGCCGCAACCGCACAAACCTCACGGAGCATCGCCCGATAGCTATAGCTGTGCTCTTGCTGGGTTTCAGTCGATACGAAAACAAGGGCTGATTGATCGCCTCGCTCGTCGATATGCCGATCGAGTGCGTTGTAACAAAGATTAGTACGGCCACCGACAAACCAGCGATTGATCGGCGCGCCCGAGTCATCCAATACCCTATCGAAAGGCTTTTGCCAGCTGATCAGATTGGCTTGCTCTCCCCAAAACCCCTCGGGGTCTTCAAGTGAATGGCGATGAAACTCGGCATAGCTTTTCATGGGCATGACCTCTGTATGATCGATCGGGCTTATTATGACGCTGCAACTGACAATTGGCTGACTTGCTGCTTGCAGCACATCAACGACAGCATCCAAGCGATTGAAAGCATGTGAATTTATTGCCATAAAGCTTTGACAGCAGGGACTTATTGCCTTAGCCTGCGCGCATGTCGGAAAAAACAGCGCACAGAGCACTGCGATTTACCCTGGGCTTTTTATTTGCATGGGTCTTGCAAACGCCCTCAATTGGGCATGCTCAAGTTAACAACGCCTGGGAGGCTTCGTCCGCGGAGAACGTGAGCCTGCCGGCTGAGGTCATCGTTCGGGCACTGTCCCTGATGGGTATCACTTATCGTTGGGGTGGAAACATCCCAGAAACCGGTATGGACTGCAGCGGCTTTGTTCGTCACGTGTTTCACGAGGCAGCCGGTCTTGTGTTGCCGCGCAAGAG
>OMIE01000071.1 GCA_900299025.1 Burkholderiaceae bacterium | reverse complement strand
TATGGCGTTGCGACGTTGAAAGTTTCACGGGCAATGACGGATTTATTCGGCAATTTAGGGCCCAAAGGCCAATCGAGCAAAGGCAGCACCTACATCGATTTGTCTGCTGTGCTTGATGTCGGCGCGGGTATTACCTTCACGCCGCATGTGGGCCGACAAAACGTCGAAAACGTTCCCAATGCGAGTTACACCGACTACAGCGTGACCTTCAATAAGGAGTTCAGCGGGGTTGTTCTCGGTTTATCGCTGGTGACTACGGATGCAAGCGAAAGCTTTTATGTTCCAGGGCCGGCTGCGAAAAGCAATCAGTTCCTGGGCAAGTCGGGCGTCGTACTTTCTGCCAAATACAACTTCTAGGAGTCTTGTTATGAAATTGATCACGGCAGTGATAAAGCCATTCAAGCTTGATGAGGTGCGAGAAGCATTATCCGAAATCGGCGTTCAAGGCATTACGGTGACCGAGGTCAAAGGATTCGGGCGCCAAAAAGGGCATACCGAGCTTTACCGTGGTGCCGAGTATGTGGTCGATTTCCTACCCAAGGTCAAGCTCGAAGTTGCAATTCCAGAGGCCTTGCTTGAACGCGCACTCGAAGCCATCGAAAAGGCCGCCCGAACCGGAAAAATTGGAGACGGAAAGATCTTTGTTTACAGCCTCGATGAGGTGATCCGAATCCGCACCGGTGAGACCGGTGAGTCGGCGATCTGACTGCGTGCAAGCGCATTCCAACGCGAAAGGAATTCGAATGAATAAGTTTTTTAACATCAGGTGGGTGCTAGGACTTGCGCTTAGCCTCTCACTATGTGCTGCATCACTGACCGACGCGCTCGCCCAGTCGACACCGGCAGCGTCCACCGCCGCGGCCGATGCACCAGCCAAGGCCGAAGCTCCCGCTGAGGCTAAAGCCGCTGCACCAGTGCAGGCTGGGGCGGACGCTAAGGCAGAGGACAAAGCCCAGGCTTCTGAAGCCAAAGCTGAGGCTGCACCAACACCGCCCGCGCCTAACAAAGGCGATACCGCCTGGATGATGGTTGCCACCTTGCTGGTGGTGATGATGGCGGTGCCAGGCCTTGCTCTTTTCTACGGAGGCTTGGTGCGGGCAAAAAATGTGCTGTCAGTGCTTATGCAAGTCAGCACGGTCTTCTCGCTGATCGTGGTTCTTTGGGTGGTCTACGGTTACAGCCTTGCCTTTACTGGCGGCTCAGCCTTCATCGGCGGACTCGACAAGCTTTTTTTGGCCGGCGTAACCGCCGACTCGGCGGGGGCAACCTTCAGTAAAGGCGTCTACATCCCAGAGATTGTTTTTGTTGCTTTCCAGGCGACCTTTGCGGCGATTACCTGCGCGCTCATTGTTGGCGCTTTTGCTGAAAGGGTGAAGTTTGCGGCGGTGCTTCTTTTTTCGGTAATCTGGTTTACCTTTGGCTACATCCCCGTGGCTCACATGGTCTGGTTCTGGGATGGTCCGGATGCAATCACGGATGAAAAAACCCTCGAGTCGGTCACTGCGGCTGCTGGCTGGCTGTGGCAAAAGGGAGCGCTTGACTTTGCGGGCGGCACCGTCGTGCACATTAATGCTGGGGTTGCCGGCTTGGTCGGGGCCTACTTAATCGGTAAACGCATTGGCTTTGGCAAGGAGGCGATGGCACCCCATTCGTTGCCGCTCACCCTGGTGGGTGCCTGTTTGCTATGGGTCGGTTGGTTTGGGTTTAATGCGGGCTCAAACCTTGAAGCCAACGGCGTTGCCGGCATGGCCTTCATCAACACCTTGGTGGCAGCTGCCTGCGGTTTACTTGCCTGGTCGCTTGGGGAGTGGATGTCCAAGGGTGAGCCATCGATGCTTGGCGCTGCCTCAGGTGCTGTTGCCGGTCTCGTCGGCATCACGCCAGCCTGCGGCTTTGTTGGTCCCATGGGCGCTATCGTGATCGGTCTGATCTCGGGGCTCGCGGCCCTTTGGGGCGTTGGCGGGCTCAAGCGCTTGCTCGGTGCTGATGACAGCCTTGATGTCTTCGGTGTGCATGGCGTGGCAGGCATCGTTGGCGCCTTGTTGACTGGGGTGTTTGCTGCGCCCTCGCTGGGCGGATCGGGCATTTTCGACTATGTCGCCAATGCAGCGTCTGCCGACTACTCGATCGGATCCCAAGTGTGGGTGCAGGCGCAAGCTGTTTTGGTCACCGTGTTGTGGTCTGCGATTGTTTCTTTCATTGCTTACAAGATTGTTGATGTGGTCATTGGACTGCGCGTGAGCGATGAGCAAGAACGTGAAGGCCTTGATATCGCATCCCACGGCGAATCGGCTTATCGTTACTGACTGCGTTTAATTCTCAGTTTTCTTCTTCATGCGTCTTCCCCCGCCCTCGTGGCGGGGTTTTTTTCATCCGGGTCGGCCAACTACAATGCAGCCTCGGCAAACTACAAGGCGCATGCCCATGGTTCCCCACTTGAAAACCGCGCTCAACGGTCCTTTGTTAGCGCTAGAGAAGCAAATTATCGAGGCAAGTACTTCGATCGAACGCTGGTTTCGCCTCGCTTGGCAAGATCACACCCCGCCCTTTTACGGTTCGGTCGATTTAAGGCATGCTGGATTTAAGCTTTCGCCGGTCGATATGAATTTGTTTCCGGGCGGATTTAATAACTTATCCGACGAGATGATGCCCTTGGCCATCCAAGCGGCGATGGCGGCGATTGAAAAATACTGTGCTGACGCCCGCAATCTCTTATTGATCCCCGAGAACCATACGCGTAATAACTTTTACCTGATGAATGTGGCGCGGCTTGCAAGCATTCTTCGTCAAACAGGTCTTGAAGTACGCTTGGGCAGCCTAAACCCAGAAATCGTGAAGGCCACCGATATCGAATTGCCTAATGGCCAGCGGTTATTGATTGAGCCTTTAAAGCGCCAGCAACAAGCCGACGGTTCGGCACGATTAGGGCTTGAGCAATTCGATCCCTGTGCCATTTTGCTCAACAATGATTTATCGGCCGGCATTCCCGAGCTTTTGCAAGGCATCGATCAGCAAGTGCTTTTGCCGCCCTTGCACGCAGGCTGGGCGGTCCGACGCAAGTCCAAGCACTTTGCTGCGTTTAACCAGGTTGTCGATGACTTTGCCGAGTTGCTGCATATTGATCCGTGGTTGATCAATCCTTATTTCGGTCTGTGCGAAAACGTCAATTTTCAAGAGCGAACGGGCGAGCAATGTATGGCCGAAGAGGTCGATCGCCTGCTCACACGTATTCGCGCCAAGTACAAGGAGTACGGGATAGCAGAAGACGCCTTTGTGATTGTCAAGGCCGATGCGGGCACTTATGGCATGGGTGTGATGTCGGTTAATGATGCTTCGCAGGTCATGAATCTGAATCGCAAGCAGCGCAACAAAATGGCAGTGGTCAAAGAGGGGCTTGAAGTCAGTCAGGTGTTATTACAAGAAGGCGTGCCAACCATCGAGCAACTCGAAGGCTCAAGTGCCGAACCGGTGGTCTACATGATCGACCGCTACGTGGTGGGTGGTTTTTACCGTGTGCATGAAAGCCGCAGCAGGCAAGAAAGCCTCAATGCCCCTGGCATGCATTTTGTCCCACTGCCTTTTGAAACCTCTTGTATTCGGCCCGACGACGCCGAGCCACCCGAGGCCGCACCCAATCGTTTTTATGCGTATGGGGTGGTGGCTCGTTTAGCCTTGCTGGCGGCAGCGATTGAATTAGAGCAAACTGAGCCTGGCGAGGTTTAATCGGGGGCGCTCGAGCCGCTCTTGGCGTGCTCGATAACCGCTTGTCGGAGAGAACTAGGATGCAATGGCTATTTATCGTTGACCCGATTAACAGCTTTCAAATCAAAAAGGACAGCAGTTACGCGATGATGCAGGCTGCTCAAGCGCTTGGCCATGCGATTTGGGTGGCCGAGCTGGGCGATCTTTTCGCACGAAGCGACAGGGTTTATGCGACAGCCTCGCCGATCACCTTACAAGCGCTCTCACCGGGGGCCATGGCACTCAAAAGCCCGCGATGGTATGCCGAGGGTGAATCGCAAGAGCGATTGCTGAATGAGTTTGACGCAGTCTTGATGCGCAAAGACCCGCCCTTTGATCTGGAATTTCTCTACGCGACACTTTTGCTTGAGCAAGCGCAGCGTGGAGGAGCCAAGGTGTTTAACCGCCCGCAAATGCTGCGTGATCACAATGAAAAGCTTGCCATTTTGGAGTTTCCGCAGTTTATTGCCGACACCTTGGTGAGTCGCGATCCGCAAAAGCTGCGAGCCTTTGTGCAAGCGCATAAGCTTGCGATTTTCAAGCTCTTGGATGGCATGGGTGGGGCTTCGATTTTTCAAGCGCGTGCCGATGACCCTAATCTGTCGGTCATTCTTGAAACCATGGCTCAATTCGGTCGCCGCAGCGTGATGGCCCAAGCTTATATCCCTGAGATTTTGCAAGGCGACAAGCGGGTGTTGCTGATCGGCGGCGAGGTCGTGCCTTTTGCGCTTGCAAGAATTCCCCAGGCCGGTGAGTCGCGAGGTAATTTAGCGGCTGGAGGCCGGGCCGAAGCTCGCCCCTTGACTGCCTCAGATCGACGCATAGGCGAATACCTGGCGCCCAGGCTTTACGAGCGCGGCTTATTTTTGGTCGGATTGGACATTATTGGCGAGCGCTTAACCGAAATCAATGTCACATCGCCCACATGTTTTCGTGAAATCATGGACCAGACCGGTTTTGATGTGGCAGGTATGTTTGTCCGCAAACTGACCGAGGTATGCCAGCAATGATCGGGGTCTTAGTGATCTCGCATGAGCCGCTGGGCACAGCACTGATTCGTGCGACCCGTCATGTATTTGGTCGCTTGCCTGCGCAATTGGCCGCACTTGATGTGATTCCCGATGAAGACCCTGAAGCAGCGTATCGGGCAGCGTGCGAATTGGCGTTGCGCATCAACGACGGATCGGGGCTCTTGGTCTTAACCGATTGTTTTGGAGCAACCCCATCGAGGGTTGCCATACGTCTGGCACAACCCCAAAGGGTGCAAGTGCTCGCGGGTGTGAATTTGCCAATGTTACTGAAGGCCCTCGGTAATCGGCGCATGGAACTTTCAGAACTTGTGGCTGCGGTCAGTGCGACCGGACAGCATGCGATTTGCGAGATGGCCAACCCATCGAAGGAGGCCGCGTAATGACCCAAGGTGAAGTAAGCCTCGTCAATAAACTTGGGCTGCACGCCAGGCCTTCAGCTAAGGTTTCACAGCTCGCGTCGAGCTTCAAGTGCGATGTATGGCTGGCACGCGGCAGCCGCAAGATCAACGCCAAAAGCATCATGGGCGTGATGATGCTAGCTGCGCCTCAAGGCGCCACCCTCACGGTGTCGGCCGATGGCGCTGATGAGCAAGAGGCGGTCAAGGCCATGGTGGACCTGTTTGCAAGCGGTTTTGGGGAGCTTGGCTGATGTTTAGCCTGCACGGCATCGGGGTGAGTGCTGGCATTGTGGTGGCACGAGCGCGCCTTATCGAATCGGGCCATCAGGTCGATGTGCCGCACTATCACATCAAAGCGGCCGAGACCGAAGCCGAGGTGGCGCGACTGCAATCGGCGATGCGTGAAGTTCAACATGAGCTTCAGTCGGTCGGCTCGCAATTACCTGATGACGCGCCTCCGGAGGCCAAGGCCTTACTCGAAGTGCATGCCATGCTGCTCGATGATCCAGCGTTTACGGGAGAGGCTGCGCAGGCGATTCGTCAGTCGCGCTGGTGCGCCGAGTGGGCTTTGTCGGCACAAGCAGCAGAGCTTTCTGCCCAGTTTGAAGCGATCGAAGACGAATATCTTCGTGAGCGTGGCCGCGATGTGCAACAAGTTGCCGATCGTGTGCTGCGCCGACTCGCAGGCAGCCCTAGTGCGCATGCCATGGCCGATGAGCCCGCGGTGATTGTGGCTGCCGATATTGCGCCTGCTGACATGTTGCAGCTTCGCCATGCGCTGGGCTTTGTTATTGATCAAGGTGGGGTGACCTCGCATACGGCGATCCTAGCCCGCGGTATGAATGTGCCGGCGCTGGTGGGCGCAGGCCGGGCAAGCGAGTTGATTCGCGATGATGATTTGGTGATCCTGGATGGTCATCGCGGCGTTGTGGTGGTGGCGCCCGATGAGGCGATGCTCAGCGAATACCGCAATTTGCAAGCGCAAGAGGTGCTCGATCGCCAGCGTTTGCTACGTCTCGTCCATGTGCCTTGCGTGAGTCTTGATGGGCAGGCCATCGAGTTGCAAGCCAACATCGAAACGCCTGCCGAGGCAAGCGATGCGATTGCAGCGGGTGCACAAGGCATTGGCCTTTTTCGCTCAGAGTTCTTGTTTTTAAACCGTAGCCGCTTGCCCGATGAAGAGGAACAGTACCGAGCGTATAGGGCTGCGATTGAAGCGATGTCACCACGGCCTGTGACCATACGAACACTTGATGTGGGTGCCGATAAGGCCCTTGGCGTGAGTGGCGAGGACGTTCACCAGGCCCCCAATCCTGCACTTGGCCTCAGAGCAATCCGTTTTTGTCTGGCAGAACCGAGCTTGTTTCTTACCCAGTTAAGGGCGATTCTTAGGGCGTCTGCCCACGGAAAGGCACGTATTCTGATTCCGATGCTTGCGCATGCCCATGAGGTTGAGCAAAGCCTGATGCGTATTGAGCAGGCCAAGCAGCAATTGCGCAAGCAAGGCTTGCAATTCGATGAAGCGATCGCCATCGGCGGGATGGTCGAGGTTCCAGCGGCGGCAATTTGTGCGGTGTCCTTTGCCAAAAGGCTCGACTTCTTATCGATTGGCACCAATGATTTGATTCAATACACCCTGGCGATTGATCGCGCTGATCATCATGTGGCCTCGCTTTATGATCCCTTTCATCCGGCTGTTTTGAGGTTGATCCAGCAAACGATTCGTGCAGCCCAACGCGCAGCCAAGCCTGTTGCCGTATGTGGCGAGATGGCCGGAGAGCCTCGGGCTGCGCTGCTTTTAGCGGCGATGGGTTTGCGCCAATTTTCGATGCACCCAGCGCATCTCTTGCCGGTCAAACAAGCCCTGCTGCGCGCGGACCTGGCCTCGCTGAGCGTCCGATTGCAAAGGGTGTTGGCAAGCGACGATTTTGAGCGTTTGCCGCAGTTTCTTGCCCGGCTGACGCCAGCTTGAGGGAGCTGCTGTGAGCCCTAGTGCCATGCAGGTTAAGGCTGAGCGGATGTTTTTCAGCGAGCCACTCGCTTTGGCTGCGGGGGGGAGCTTTGCCGACTACGAACTGGTCTTTGAGACCTACGGCAAACTCAATGCTGCGCGCTCGAATGCGATTTTGATTTGCCATGCCTTAAACGCTTCGCATCATGTTGCAGGACTTAATGAAGCCGGCGAGCCTGGCTGGTGGGACAACATGGTTGGGCCAGGTAAGCCGATCGACACAGAACGATTTTTCGTCGTGGGTGTCAATAACCTTGGGAGCTGTTTTGGTTCGACCGGACCAATGTCGATCAATCCGGCCACAGCCAAGGCATGGGGCCCCGACTTTCCGGTGCTCACGGTCGAAGATTGGGTACACGCCCAAGCAAGGCTTGCCGACAGGCTTGGCATAGCGTGTTTTGCTGCGGTGATGGGGGGTAGTCTTGGCGGTATGCAAGCGCTTGCATGGAGCCTGCTCTATCCCAAGCGCCTGGCGCATTGCATTTGTATTGCCTCCACAGCGAAGCTGTCTGCGCAAAACATCGCGTTTAATGAAGTCGCAAGGCGTGCGATCATCACCGATCCGGAGTTTCACGGCGGGCGTTTTTACGACGCTGCGGTGGTGCCAAGGCGCGGATTGCAGGTGGCGCGCATGATTGGCCACATCACTTACTTGTCCGACGATGTGATGGCAGAGCGCTTTGGCCGCCTTTTGCGCGATCGCGATCCGGATGAGGCTTATCGGTATACATTCGATATCGAATTTGAAATCGAATCTTATTTGCGCTATCAGGGCGAGAAGTTTGCAGGCTATTTCGATGCCAACACTTATTTGATTATCACCCGAGCGCTTGATTATTTCGATCCCGCACGCGCATTTGCTGGCGATTTGAGTAAAACCATGGCGCAGGCGAGCTGTCGCTTTTTCGTTGCATCCTTTACCACCGATTGGCGCTTTTCCCCGGCGCGAAGCCGTGAAATCGTTCAAGCCCTACTGGCTTGTGATTTAGAGGTTACTTACGCTGAAATCGATGCGCCCCATGGCCACGATGCATTCTTGCTCGATAACCCGCAATACCATCAACTTGTTCGGGCATACGCCGATCAGATCGCGATTAATCTGGGCTTAAGCGCATGAGCAAGCAACCGCTTCGCCCCGATCTTGCCTTGATCGCCGAGTGGATCAAGCCTGGCGCTCGTGTGCTTGATTTGGGTTGTGGTGATGGTTTGTTGCTCGATGTCTTGCAACGCGAGCGAGCCGTTCGCGGCTACGGCGTTGAGATCGACGATCAAGCGCTTTTGGCCTGCGTCAGGCGAGGCGTGAATGTGATCCAGGCCAACATCGAAAAGGGTTTATCAATGTTTGGGCAGGGTCGCTTTGATGTGGTGGTCTTATCGATGGCCATCCAGGCCACCCATCAAACCGAACAAGTGCTCGCTGAGATGTCGAGCGTGGGGGCACAAGGCATTGTTTCTTTCCCGAACTTTGGCCATTGGTACCATGCGGTGTCCATCTTGCAAGGACGTATGCCGGTCTCTCGCGAAATGCCTTATCAGTGGTACGACACACCGAATTTGCATTTATCAACCCCGGCTGATTTTGAGCAATTACTCGCCAAACTGGGTCTGGTGGTCTTACAGCGCGCTTTTCTTGCCAATGGTAAAGCGGTCAACTGGTTGGCACCCTTGCGAGCCACCCAGGCGATTTATCGTTTTGCCCGAGCCTGACGAGCGGCCTCAAGCCGTTGTCGAAGCGAGCTTGATCGAACGCTTGCGACAAAGGATTGGCGGGCCGCGTCCGGGTTGAAGCGGTTGAGCGCAAGCGCTGCAAGATCACGTTTCATGGCGGCAACCACCGCTGCATCATTAGCAAGCTGGGACCTGACCAAATCGGCTAGTCGATCGCTTAGCGCCTTGATCGATTCATGGCGTTCGTGAAGAAAACCAATGCGTAGCATGTGCTCGTCGTCAATGCTTTGTGCGGTGAGCATGAGCATCGATGCTGCACTCAATCCGAGTCGGTGCACATAGCGACGCAAGCCACCGGGGTAGTAGTGCAAACCGAATCGAGCCGCAGGCATGAACATGCGGCTTTGGCAAAGCCCCAACCTTAGGTCACAACAAAGTGCCAGGTCGGTGCCGCCCCCGTAAACGCTGCCATTAAGTGCTGCAATCGTGAGCAGGGGTAGCGATTCGAGGCTATCGAGCATATGTTCAAAACGATCATCGAGGTCTTGCACAATGGCCTCGATGGTGTAGCCACTGCTGAAGGTTGTAGCACCCATGGCGGTGATGACCAGGACGCTCGCTTCGTGCAACGAGTCCCAAAAAGCCCGCATGGCATCAACATCGGCCGGATCAAGGCGGTTGTGTTGCTCGGGTCTGGCAAGTACAAGTAGGGCGAGGCCCTGGTGAACGGCTCCCCAGGGCGCGCCTTGGCCTGCATGCAAGGGCTTTAAGGACTGCCAGTAATCGGCGCTAAAGCCTGAAAGCGTAGGGCATTGATCGGGTGAAGGGATTGGCATCGATCTTACTGAGATAATGACTTAGGGGAGCTTTAAGCTTGCCTGATACTTGCGCGCTTTTCGCGCTTTGTCGGGTTTCCTTCTTTGGTATGGTTTCTGAGTTTTGCATGATTTTGACGGCTTTCGCTTAACGGATGCGTGATTCGCGCTTCGCCGACGCAAGGCCTCGCTCATTCGGAGAAAGTTGATGACCGATCTCTCACACCCGATGCACGCTGCAAGCCTTGAGGCTGCAGCCTTGAAGCAGCCAACCGGCAAGGCGCCGCTTCGTTTTGTCACCGCGGCATCGCTTTTTGATGGGCATGACGCCTCCATCAACATCATGCGAAGGATTTTGCAAGCACAGGGCTGCGAGGTGATTCATTTGGGTCACAACCGCTCCGTGGGCGAGATCGTCGACTGCGCCTTGCAAGAGGATGTGCACGGTATTGCGGTGAGTTCGTATCAGGGCGGCCATATGGAGTACTTCAAGTACATGGCTGATCGCTTGCGTGAGGCAGGTGCTGCCCACATCAAGGTTTTCGGTGGCGGTGG
Organism: Burkholderiaceae bacterium; assembly: GCA_900299025.1. Lineage (GTDB taxonomy): Bacteria > Pseudomonadota > Gammaproteobacteria > Burkholderiales > Burkholderiaceae_E > UBA3064. The sequence continues at coordinate 15,400 of OMIE01000071.1, read as the reverse complement.
TGGGGTTATTGTTGCTGAGGAAATCAGACAGCTGCACCAATGGGGTGTTGAGCGGATTTACTCGCCTGAAGATGGCCAAAAGCTTGGCCTTGTCGGGATGATTCAAGACATGATGCGCCGTGCTTGCTGCGATCTTGCTGCGATCGCTCCCCAATCCCATGAGGCGCTCTTACAAAGCGATCGCGCCAAGGCTTTGCGTGCACTTGCCCAAACCCTGACGGCGATCGAAGTTGGGCACTGGGACCATGAAGCGATGCAGGCTTTGCGTGGGCTTGCGGCAGCCAAGGCAGTGACTACGCCTGTGCTTGGCATTACCGGCACGGGCGGTGCAGGTAAGAGTTCGCTTACCGATGAATTGGTGCGTCGATTTAGGCTCGATCAAGACGATCAATTACGAATCGCTGTGCTCTCGGTCGATCCAACCCGGCGAAAATCGGGCGGTGCCTTGCTGGGCGATCGAATTCGCATGAATGCGATACACCATCCCAACATCTTTATGCGCTCGCTGGCAACCCGCGATGCAGGCAGTGAAATTAGCGCGGCCCTGCCTGATGCGATTGCTGCGTGCCGGGTCGCTGGCTTTGATCTGATCCTGGTTGAAACCTCGGGGATCGGTCAGGGTGATGCAGCGATCGTGCCGCATGTTGACTTATCGCTTTATGTGATGACGCCCGAATTTGGCGCTGCATCTCAGCTTGAGAAAATCGATATGCTCGATTTTGCTGATGTTGTAGCGATCAACAAATTTGATCGCAAGGGTGCTGCCGATGCTTTGCGCGATGTCGCCAAACAATTGCAGCGCAACCGCGAAGCTTTTGACCGAAGCCCTGAACACATGCCTGTTTTCGGAACCCAGGCATCACGTTTTAATGATGACGGTGTAAGTGCGCTTTATCAGCATTTGCGCGAGGTTCTTTGCACAAAGGGCTTGCGCCTTGCCCTGCCACGAGGGCGACTGCCAGCATGCAGTGTTCGCCATTCAAGCATGCAAATGATGATTGTGCCGGCCGACCGTACTCGGTATCTCGCAGACATCGCAGCGAGCGTGCGCGGCTATCATGCCAAGACACGCGCTCAGGTGAAATTGATACGAGAAATACAACACTTGCGCGAAGCTGCCCATATGTTGCAAACCGAAGACGAGGCCGTGGTGCGACTCAAAGCACTCGCAGACGAGCGGCGCTCAAAACTCGATCCATCGTGTGTAAGCCTTTTGCAAAGCTGGCCTGCGCTTGCTCAAAGCTACCAGGGACGCGAACAAGTGACCAAGGTTCGCGATCGTGAGATACGCACCGCACTCACCACCACAAGTCTATCGGGAACGGTCATTCCAAAGGTGGCACTGCCTCGTTATGAAGACGATGGCGAAATGCTATCGTTTTTAAGACGCGAGCATTTGCCGGGGTTTTTTCCATACACCGCAGGTGTCTTCCCCTTTAAGCGCGAAGGTGAAGACCCCACGCGCATGTTTGCTGGCGAGGGAGACCCGTTTCGCACGAATCGGCGCTTTAAGTTGATCTCCGAGGGTATGAAGGCCAAGCGTTTATCAACCGCTTTCGACTCGGTCACACTTTACGGGCAGGACCCCGATGTGCGCCCCGATATTTACGGCAAAGTAGGTAACTCCGGGGTATCGATTGCAACCCTCGATGATATGAAGGTGCTTTACTCAGGCTTTGATTTGCTTGACCCATCAACCTCGGTATCAATGACCATTAATGGGCCTGCGCCCACGATTCTTGCGATGTTTATGAACACCGCGATCGATCAACAAATCGAAGCATTTAAGGCCAAAACAGGGCAAAGCCCCGATGCGCAAAGCCTTGAGAATATTCGTGCTCAAACCCTTTCCCAATTACGCGGTACGGTTCAGGCCGATATTCTTAAAGAGGATCAGGGACAAAATACTTGTATTTTTTCCACTGAGTTTTCACTCAAGGTGATGGGTGATATTCAGGCCTATTTTATTGAGCACAGCGTGCGCAATTTTTATTCGGTCTCGATATCGGGCTATCACATTGCTGAGGCGGGGGCTAATCCGATCTCCCAACTTGCCTTCACGCTCTCCAATGGTTTTACGTTTGTTGAAGCGTATTTGGCGCGTGGCATGCATATTGATGATTTCGCACCTAATTTGAGCTTTTTCTTCTCCAACGGTATGGACCCGGAGTACAGCGTCATTGGTCGCGTAGCGCGACGGATTTGGGCTGTGGCGATGCGTGATCGTTATGGCGCTAACGAACGTTCTCAAAAATTGAAGTATCACTGCCAAACTTCGGGCCGCTCGCTGCATGCACAGGAAATCGCATTCAACGATATACGCACCACCTTGCAAGCGCTGATTGCGACCTACGATCAGGCTAACTCTTTGCACACGAATGCTTATGACGAGGCGATCACCACGCCCACCGCAGAGTCGGTGCGCAGGGCGCTTGCGATTCAATTGATTATTAACAACGAATGGGGTCTGGCCAAGAATCAAAATCCGAATCAAGGCAGCTTCATCATTGATGAATTGACCGATTTGGTCGAAGAAGCAGTGCTTAAAGAATTTGAACGTATTGCCGAGCGAGGCGGCGTGCTCGGTGCGATGGAAACAGGTTATCAGCGCGGCAAAATCCAAGATGAATCGATGCATTACGAGATGCTCAAACACGACGGAAGCTTGCCAATCATCGGTGTGAATACCTTTCGAAATCCCGAGGATGACCCAGTCCCGGCAAGTCTCGAATTGGCAAGATCGACCGAAGACGAAAAGCAAAGTCAACTGCAACGTCTTGCTGATTTCCATGCACGGCATGCCGAGCAAGCACCTGCGATGCTTGCGCGCTTAAAGCAGTGTGTAATCGATCAAGGCAATGTGTTTGCGGTGCTCATGGATGCGGTTCGCGTGTGTTCGCTTGGTCAAATCACCCAGTGCCTCTTTGAGGTGGGTGGTCAGTACCGTCGAAACATGTGAACTGGTAGCCGATTTGCGGGAAATGCACATGAAGAAGGCCAAGGCCTTCTTCCTCGCGTGCAATGGTCAAGCGCTTTTGGTCGGCATAACAAAGCCTTCCGCGCACAGCATCCATGCCGTAATCGGTGGGCTTGACCTCAACGATAGCGCCAAGCTTGAGGCCCTCTGCGGCCTGAGCGCTCGGCACACCCGCTTCTTGGCTCGCATGCATGGCGATCGGTTGATGGTTTGCCGCGATCCTGAGCGCTTCATCGGCGCTGATCGATTCGGGCTTGCCATGGCCAAAGTGGCTCATGCGCTCGAGCCACAAGCCCACTTGCGGGTAGTCATCGAGTAAGAACGCAGCGCTTTTGGCTTGTTGAATAAACCATAAGGGATGAAAAAGGCAAAAGTCTGCGCGCGAAGGTGATGCGCCCCACACAAAGCTTCGGCAATCGCCAAGCTGGTTTTCAAGGCCAGCCAAGGCCATGGCGAGGCGATCTTTGGCCTGACCAAGGCTTGGGCGTTGAGCGCTTGAACCGGCACGAAAGGCTTTTCGATCGGCTAAAAAAGCTTGTACGAAAGCCTCGTCTTTGCCATGGAAAAAATCGGCCATGGCGGCAGGCTGAAAAACCCAGGACACTGCTGCCGAGAACAATGTACTGTCGGCAAAGGCTGCAAGCGTCAAATCGCTGAGCGAAGCCTCGTGAAGCAGCAAAGGATCGGGCAGGCGGTGGTGCAATTCGTCAAGAATCAGCGCGGTATCGCAATAAATATCAGCACCAATTTGCATGACCGGCGTTTTGCGATAACCACCGGTCAACGGCATGAGCTTAGGTTTGGGCATCATCATCGGGATTTCAACCGACTGCCAGCGCGCGCCCTTATAGCCCAAAAAGCGTCGAATCTTCTCGGCAAAAGGGCTAGCCGGGTAGTGGTGCAGCACGATCTGAGTTTGCATGGTTGCTCGTTGCCTTTTTCATGCTTTGTTGTGTGGCCCAACGATACACTGAGCCTCATGCATACACACAACAAACACCCCTTTGAGTTGCTCGGACCAAGCCGCATGCTCGATGGCTTACAAGCCCTGGGCTTGCAGCCCGATGGGCGTATGTTGGCGCTTAATTCCTTTGAAAACAGGGTTTATCTGCTGTGGCTTGATGAGCCTTGGCTTGACGCTGAGGGCAAGCCGCATGACAGCGTGGTGTTAAAGGCCTATCGGCCAGGACGCTGGAGCCTTGCGCAAATTCTTGAGGAGCATCGCTTTGCCAATGACTTAGCCGAGGCCGAGTTGCCAGTGGCAGCGCCGATCAACTTACGCGAAAGCTTTGCTGCGCCCGACTTGGCTGGGGATAGCTTGATGTGGATCGATCCAGTTTATGTCGCCCTATGGCCACGCCAGGGAGGCCGGGCGCCCGATATGGATCGACCCGAAGTCCTAGAGCGGATGGGCCGCTTTATTGCTCGCTTGCATGTGGTGGGACGAAGGCAGGCTTTCAATCACCGTTCAGGCTTTAGGGGTTTGGCAAGCGCTCTTGAGGCGATCGATCAGGTTGAGGCATTGCGCAACGCGCTGCCGCAAGCCTGCGACCGTTGGATTGGCGTTGCGCGTACCTGTTTGAACACCGCGCACACCGTTATTGCCAACTTACCAGCGCCTAAGCTTTTGCGGATTCACGGTGATATGCATTGGGGTAATGTGCTTTGGACCGAAGCGGGGCCGCATTTCGTTGATCTTGACGATTGCCGCATGGGCCCTGCGATCAGCGATCTATGGCCATTGCTCTCCGGACAAGGTGAGGAACTCGAAGCCGGGCTGGCGATCATCTTGCAGGCCTATCGAAGTATCAGTGATTTTGACCCGATGGAAATGCATTGGATTGAGGTCTTGCGAAGCATGCGCCTAATTGAGCATACGGCCTGGATTGCGAATCGTTATGACGATCCGGCATTTCCACGTGCCTTTCCTGGCTTTGCAGAGCCTGATTATTGGGATCGTCGTATGTTTGAATTACAACAGCAGCAAAGCGTGTTGCGACAATCATTCGATGCAGGCAAACCATTCGGTGAGATCGCTTATGACTAATTGCGTTCGATGGATGACTAAGCGCTTTCTAAACTTGAAGGCTCAAGGGATTAGTTTCGCTTGCCTGGCGAGCCTTTGTTGTGCGCCAAGCCATGCCCAAGCCATCGCCCAAGCTCCCGCGCCAAGCCATGCCCCTGCAAACGATGAAACGTCCATGCAAGCCATCCAACGCGACGATGGCTCTTTTTTCTGGATCGATCGAACCGAGGTCAGCATTGCACAGTATCGGGGGTTTGTGCAGGCCAGGGGATACCGCAGCCTTGCTGAGCGCGAAGGCGGCGGTTTTGAATGGGGTGCAGGCTGGGAGCGACGGCCTGGTTGGGTATGGCACTCACCCTATGGCAAACCGGGCGCAGCCAATGAGCCTGCGGTGCATGTGAATTGGCATGAAGCCAAGCAGTTTTGTGAGTGGGCGGGAAAACGTTTACCGAGCGATGCCGAATGGATGCGTGCTGCTTACACTGAGACTCGCGCCTCGCCGCCACCGGGCTTTGTGCGTGGAACATCGTATCCGTACCCAACGGGCGATAGTCCTGATGGTGCCAACCATCGCGAGGCAGCCGGTGCACCGCTCCGTCATCAAGCGGTGGGGCAAAGCCGAGCTGGGGTGAACGGGCTCTTTGATATGGGTGCCAATGTTTGGGAGTGGGTCGATTCAGGCAGCGGGCGTGAGCAAGTCACCCGCGGCGGCTCATGGTGGTACGGACCTTCCCCGATGCACCGAGACCACCGTGCGCTAAAGCCCGCCGATTTTTATGTGGTTTATATCGGCTGGCGATGCGTTGCCGATAAAGCTCAGCTGCTGCCCTCAAAGCGATAGACGTCGAGCAAGGCTTGAGAACAGAAACATTATCATCCCGTGTTCCAATCTTTTGAGGGAGTGTTTTCATGAGCACACAACGCGTCGCCGCGTCGCTGGATGCAGCAAGCGAGCATTTGCTGGGAGCTATTCGCACGATCGGCATTATTGGCGCTGGCACGATGGGGCAAGGCATTGCCCAGGTCTGCGCACAGGCAGGTTTTGACGTAGTCCTGCAAGATATCGCAGGGGCCGCTCTTGAAAAGGCACGCCATGGCGTGGCCAATCAGCTCGATCGTCAAATCAAAAAGCAAACCCTTGATGAGGCGGGAAAGGCTCAAATCCTTGCGCGCGTGCGTACAGCGACCGAGCTTGAAGCTTTAGCCCAGGCCGATGTCATCATCGAAGCTGCCACGGAGCAAGAGGGCTTAAAGCGCAGTATTCTCAAAAGCATCGATGCAATGGCCAAGCCGCAAGCGATTTTGGCAAGCAACACATCATCGATTTCGATCACAGCGCTTGCCGCCTCCAGCACAAGACCTGAGCGTTTTGTGGGCATGCATTTCTTCAATCCGGTACCGGTTATGCAATTGGTCGAAATTATCTCGGGCTTGCAAACCAGCGACAGCGTTGCTCAAACCGTTGCGGCGCTTGCCAGGGTGCTAGGCAAAACCCCAATTGGCGTTAAAAACAGTGCAGGTTTTGTGGTCAATCGACTACTTTGCCCGATGATTAACGAGGCGGTTTTCGCCTTGCAAGAAGGCTTGGCAAGCGCAGAGGAAATCGATGCAGGCATGCGCTTGGGCTGTAATCATCCCATCGGGCCACTTGCGCTTTGCGACATGATTGGGCTTGACGTTGAATTGGCAGTGATGGAAGTGCTTTATCAAGCCTTTAACGACTCCAAGTATCGTCCAGCACCCTTGCTTAAAGAGATGGTTGCCGCCGGCCGTCTTGGCCGTAAATCCGGCTGGGGTTTCTATCGCTATTAAGTTTGTAAGGATGGTCGTTGCGATCCGTTGTACCTTCCTGCGCAACTAGGCCTCGTAGCTGCGCAGGCCCTCGAGGTCGAGAATTCTAATGGCGCCGTAGGCGATCTCGACCAGCCCTTCTTGCTCTAAACTTTGTAAGGCTTGGTTGGCGCGCTGGCGCGACAAACCGGTGAGGTAGCCAAGCTCTGCTTGCGAAATTTGTAATTCGCTGCGGTTGCCGGGGTAGAGCACCGGGTTGAATAATTGAGCAATGATGCGGGCTAGTTTGCCCTCAGGGCCTAGCAGTCGCTCATGCTCAACGGTTGCGATGAACTGTGCAAGTCGTTCGTTGAGCTGGATCAGCAAAAAGCGGTTAAAGGCAATGCTGTGATCAAGCAGGTGTAAGAACAAGGCTTTGGGCAAATAGGCGATTTGGCTTTCGCGCAAGGCCACGACGTCGTAGCGACGCGGTTCGTTTTTGAGCATCGAACCTTCGCCAAACCAGCCACCGCTCGGTACACCGGTAAATGTGACGGCTTTGCCTTCGGCAGAGACCGAGCTAATTTTCACCAAGCCGCTGATCACACCAATCCAAGCGTTGACCGGCTCGCCTTTTCGGCACACAAAGCCTTGGGCTGCGATCTTGCGGGTGACGGTCTCACGTAAGACGCGTTGCGCGAGCTCATCGGGGAGCGAAGCCATCCAAGGGGTTTCGCTCAGCAAATGTTCAAGCGGGCGCTGGCTTTTAGGCATGTGAAAAACAGGTTTGAGACATTGGGTGTTCAGGGGCTTTCTGATCGCTGGGTTTTTGTTGCAATCCTGTTATAGCGAAGAATTGATTGTCGCTCAAGTGACATTGTCGGACAGGCGACAACTGTGCCTTTGCGCAAAGCCTTACACTCCCCTTTCCAAAAAATGAAATGCTGTGGCGCAAACCGCGAAACACAGCACCAACACAGGAGCAGGGAGACGATGGCCGAATCGGCTGTTTCAGCTTCTCATGGCGGGGCACTGACGGAATCTTTAACATTTCCACAGTGTCTGCTCGCCCACGCCCGCATGCGTCCTGAGGCGCCTGCGATGCGCGAAAAGTATCTGGGGATATGGCAAACCACGACATGGTCAGCCCTATCAACCATGGTGTTGCAAATGGCTGCTGGGTTAGCTGCGCGTGGACTCAAACGCGGCGACCACATCGCACTCATTGGCGATAACCGCCCTAGGCTTTACGCGAGCATGATTGCAGCTCAATGTTTGGGTGCGATTCCGGTCCCCATGTATCAGGACGCGGTGGCAGCCGAAATGGTTTATGTATTCAGAGACGCTTCGATACGCATCGCCGTGGTTGAGAATCAAGAACAAACCGATAAGGTCTTGGAAATCCGCGAGCAGTGCCCGCAGTTGAGCGACATTATTTATGACGATGATCGGGGCTTGCGCAATTATCAGCAAAGCGGCATCGAATCGATCGATGCTTTGCTCGAAGCCGGTGCCCTCTACGAACAAGCCCATCCAGGCAAGGTTCGCCAGGCGATTGACGAGGGTGGATTTCACGACGATTGCGCAATGTTTTACACCTCGGGCACCACGGGTAATCCCAAAGGGGTGGTCCATACCCACGCGAGCTTGATCCTGCCTTCGCGCACCGTCTCTCAGCAAGAAGGATTGGGCCCGCAAGACGAAGTGCTTGCTTATTTGCCGATGGCCTGGATTGGCCAAAACATTTTCAGCTATGCCCAATGGCTCATCAACGGCTTCACCATCAATATGCCGGAATCGCAAGAAACCGTCATGATCGATATGCGCGAGGTAGGACCGACCTATTATTTCGCCCCACCTCGGGTTCTTGAAGCCTTGCTCACGACCGTCACGATTCGGATGGAAGATGCTTCACCGGGTAAACGAAGCCTTTTTAAGCACTATATGGCATTGGCCAAACGAATCGGTGGTCGCATACTGGATGGCGACCCCACGGTTAGTTTTAGCGAACGGCTGCAATACCAGTTGGGTGACTGGCTGATTTATGGACCCTTGCGAAACGCATTGGGCATGAGCAGGATCAAGCTTGCCTACACCGCGGGCGAAGCCATCGGACCCGACTTATTTTCTTTTTACCGCTCGCTTGGGATTAACCTCAAACAACTCTACGGTTCAACCGAAACAGCAGTGTGGGTTTGCGTTCAGCCCGATGGCCATGTTCGCGCCGATACGGTAGGAAAGCCCGTGCCAGGTGTTGAGGTGCGCATTCGAGATAATGGTGAGATTGTGGTTCGCAGCCCAGGCCTGTTGCGCGAATACTATAAAAATCCGCAGGCTACCGCCGAAGTTCGAGACGCCGAAGGTTGGTACCACACGGGTGATGCAGGCTACTTTGATCAAGAAGGCCACCTTCGCATTATCGATCGGGCCAAAGACGTCGGACAATTGGCCAATGGCGCCATGTTTGCACCGAAGTACATTGAAAATAAATTGAAGTTTTTCCCCTTTATCAAAGAAGCGGTTGCTTTTGGTCAGGGCAAATCCGAAGTTTGCTGTTTTGTAAACATTGATTTTGAGGCCTGTGGTAACTGGGCTGAGCGTCGCAATCTTCCTTATGCGGGCTATAACGATCTGGCTGCCAAAGCCGAGGTGTATGACTTGATTCAGGATTGTGTGAATCAGACTAACGCGGATCTTGCCCTCGACCCCAAGCTTGCCGATTCACAAATCAGTCGCTTTTTGATTCTGCACAAAGAGTTGGACCCTGATGATGATGAACTCACCCGCACTCGCAAGGTTCGGCGTGGCTTTATTGCCCAGAAGTATGAGGTTTTGCTTGAGGCCATGTTCTCTGGCAAAGACAGTCAATATGTGGAGACGCAAGTGAAGTTTGAAGACGGTCGAACCGGCGCCGTGAGCGCTACCCTCCGCATTGCAAACGCCAAGCGCCAGCAAGGCTTGGCAAAGGCTGCCTGATGAGCAGGCGATCGATCGGCGAGGTGATGCTCGATGTCAAGAATATCTCGCTGAGCTTTGGCGGGGTCAAGGCTTTAACGGATATTAGTTTTAATGTTCGCGAACACGAGATCCGCGCCATTATTGGGCCAAACGGTGCCGGTAAAAGTTCAATGCTCAACTGCATCAACGGTGTGTATACCCCACAGCAAGGCAGCATCACCTTTCGCGGCAAGACCTTTGATCATATGAATTCGCGTGAGGTTGCCGAAATGGGCATCGCCAGGACTTTCCAAAATCTGGCCTTGTTCAAGGGTATGAACGTTATCGACAATATTATGTCGGGACGTAATTTGAAAATGAAAACCAATATCTTCCAGCAAGCGCTGCGTATTGGTGCTGCCGAACGCGAAGAGCAAGCGCACCGCGAAGTCGTCGAACGCATTATTGATTTTCTGGAAATTCAGGCCTGGCGAAAAACCCCGGTTGCAAGGCTACCCTATGGTTTGCAAAAGCGGGTCGATCTTGGTCGTGCACTTGCCATGGAACCACAGGTCTTGCTGCTCGATGAGCCGATGGCAGGCATGAATATCGAAGAAAAGCAGGATATGTGTCGCTTTGTTCTCGATGTTAATGATCAGTTTGGCACCACGATTGTGCTGATTGAGCACGATATGGGGGTGGTGATGGATATTTCAGACCGGGTGGTTGTGCTGGATTATGGAAAAAAGATCGGCGATGGCACGCCCGACGAAGTTCGAAGCAATGAAGAAGTCATTAGCGCCTATTTAGGCACCTCTCATTGATTGACCTTCGTGATTGATCGCCCAAAGCTTGTTGATCGCCCCAAGCCCTCAAGCTTTTTGATGAACATCTCTTTTGCGCTTCATAAGGTATAAGCATGGGCCCATTTCTGGAAACCTTAATTGGCGGCTTAATGACTGGCATGCTGTACTCGCTGGTAGCCCTCGGTTTCGTACTTATTTTTAAAGCGTCCGGTGTTTTTAACTTTGCCCAGGGGGCCATGGTTTTGTTTGCCGCATTGGCCATGGCACGCTTTGCCGAATGGATTCCAGCCTTGCTGGGTATCGAGCACAAAGTGCTGGTCAACCTGATGGCCTTTATCTTAGCGATGGGGGTGATGATCATGCTTGCTTGGGTGGTCGAACGCTTTGTTCTAGGAAAGCTGGTTAATCAAGAAGGCGTGACTTTGTTGATGGCAACCTTAGGCATCACTTATTTCATGGACGGATTTGGCCAGACGGTTTTTGGTTCGGATATTTACAAGATTGATGTGGGCTTACCCAAGGAGCCGATGTTTTTGCTTGAAGATGTTTTTCAGGGCGGCATTTTGGTGAATCAAGAGGAACTGAGTGCTGCAATCATCGCCGCTGCCTTGGTGGCTTTACTGGCGGCTTTTTTCCAATACACAGGCACAGGGCGAGCCTTGAGAGCAGTGGCCGATGATCACCAGGCGGCCCAGTCCATTGGTATTCCGCTTGAACGGATTTGGGTTATTGTTTGGAGCGTTGCAGGCTTTGTTGCATTGGTGGCCGGGATCATTTGGGGTAGTAAGCTCGGTGTGCAGTTTTCACTTTCCCAGGTGGCCTTAAAGGCGCTTCCCGTGGTGATCCTTGGCGGACTCACATCGGTGCCTGGTGCAATTGTCGGTGGCCTCATTATTGGTGTGGGCGAGAAACTCTCTGAGGTTTACATCGGCCCGATGCTCGGTGGTGGGATTGAAATTTGGTTTGCCTATGCGCTTGCCCTGCTCTTTTTGCTTGTTCGTCCGCAGGGTTTGTATGGCGAAAAAATCATTGACCGAGTCTGATCGCTCTCACTTTCATCAGGAAATCGCACACCATGCTTTATCGTGAAAATGGGCAGTTCAAGACAAGTTATCAGGCTGATCAGCAAATCTTTCCGATCGCGCAGGATCGTTATTTAATTCTCGCCTTGATCGCTGCGGCAGCCATTGTCGTGCCTTTTATAGCCAGCGAATATGTTTTCAGGGCGTTGTTGATTCCCTTTTTAATTTTGTCGCTCGCTGCCTTGGGTTTGAATATTCTGGTGGGCTATTGCGGCCAGATCTCCCTTGGCACCGGGGGCTTTATGGCGGTAGGCGCTTATGCAGCCTACAACCTGCTGGTTCGAATCGAGGGCATGCCAGCGGTCGTTGCAATCTTGCTTGGCGGTGTTTTTGCGATGGCCTTTGGCGTGGTATTCGGCATACCGTCCTTGCGCATTAAAGGTCTTTATTTGGCCGTGGCAACGCTTGCTGCACAGTTTTTTTGTGATTGGGCATTTTTGCGCATTAAGTGGCTGACCAATGATTCAGCTTCGGGATCGGTAAGCGTGCCCGAGTTGATGGTTTTTGGCTGGAACGTCGACACGCCGATCGACAAATATCTTTTTTGTCTTGGCTTTGTGGTGATTTTTGCTTTGTTGGCCAAAAATCTGGTGCGTGGCCACACAGGCCGCGAGTGGATGGCTATTCGCGATATGGATGTGGCTGCGGCTGTTATTGGGATCAGACCGGTATACGCAAAACTGACTGCTTTTGCAGTCAGTTCATTTATCGTTGGGGTTGCAGGTGCACTGTGGGGATTTGTTCACCTGGGTTCTTGGGAGCCTGCTGCGTTTAACATCACACGTTCCTTCGATTTACTTTTTATGGTGATCATCGGTGGGCTCGGCTCGATCATGGGAAGCTTTTTCGGCGCGGCCTTTATTGTGATCGTGCCCATCGTGCTTGATAACCTCCCCAACTGGTTCGGTATACCCATCGATACCGCGCTTGCCTCCCATCTCACCTTTATGATTTTTGGTGCGCTGATTGTCTTTTTCTTGATCGTCGAACCTCATGGCTTGGCAAGACTATGGTCGGTCGGTAAAGAAAAGTTGAGGTTATGGCCATTTCCTCATTGAAGATGGGCTGTGTCGAAGATGGGTTGCGTAGATTTTTGAACAAAACGTTTGAACTGGAGGCTGACATGAAGTTGAGATCGATAGCATTTGCAGCAGGACTGGCCGCTGCAAGTTTAAGCGCCACACTAGGCGTTACGAGTGCTCTGGCGCAAGCCAAGGAGCAGTTCTTTCCGGTGCTGGTTTATCGCACCGGCGCCTACGCACCAAACGGTGTGCCTTTTGCCAATGGCTATGTTGACTATCTCAAGTATGTCAACGCCAAGGGCGGCATCAACGGGGTGAAAATCAGCTTTGAAGAGTGCGAAACAGGCTATGCCACCGATAAGGGTGTTGAGTGCTACGAGCGCCTCAAAGGCAAGGGCGCCACGGTTTTTCAGCCCCTATCGACGGGTATTACCTTTGCACTGACCGATAAGGTGCTAACCGATAAGATCCCGCTCATTACAGCGGGTTATGGGCGTGCTGATTCGGCAGACGGTATGGCTTTTCGCTGGAACTTCCCGCTCCTAGGTACTTATTGGACCGCAGCCGATGTGCTGGTTCAGCATATTGCGAAAAAAGAAGGCGGCCCCGATAAGCTCAAAGGCAAGAAGATCGCACTTGTTTATCACGATTCACCTTATGGCAAAGAGCCTATTCCTTTGCTTCAAGAACGCGCCAAAATGCATGGCTTTGACCTAAGCCTGCTGCCGGTCGCACATCCTGGCGTTGAGCAAAAAGCAACCTGGTTACAAATTCGTCAAAACCGTCCTGACTATGTGTTTTTGTGGGGTTGGGGTGTGATGAATTCTGCAGCGCTTAAAGAAGCTGTAGCAACAGGTTTCCCGCGCGACAAAATGTATGGCGTTTGGTGGTCGGGCGCCGAACCTGATGTGAAAGATGTGGGTGCCAATGCAAAAGGCTATAACGCTTTAGCGATGCAACACGGCGCTGAGCCCAATGCCAAAATTGTCAAGGACATTCTTGCAACCCTGCACGCGAAAAATCAGGGCACTGGCTCAAAGGATGAAGTCGGTCAAGTGCTTTATATGCGCGGCTTGATCTCTGCCATGCTGGGTGTTGAGGGCGTAAAGGCTGCGCAGGAGCGTTATGGCAAGGGTAAGGTCATGAACACCGAACAGGTCCGCTGGGGTCTGGAAAATCTAAACCTTGATCAAAAGAAGATCGATGCGCTTGGGTTTGGTGGCGTAATGCGCCCGGTCTCAACGAGTTGTGCTGATCATATGGGTGCATCTTGGGCACGTTTGCACACTTGGGATGGTGCTAAGTGGAGCTTTAGCTCGGATTGGTATCAGGCCGATGATCAAATCCTTAAACCATTGATTCGCGCGTCTGCTGATAAGTACATGGCCGAGAAGAAACTGCAGCGTCGTACGGCCGCTGACTGTCAGTAACTTGATCGTCCAAGCTCGACCGAACCCATACAGGGTCTCGGTCGAGTCGCTTTGCTGAAACCCCTCCTCGGAACCCCTTGCAATGAGTCAAGCCTTTCTCAATGTCAACGGCATTGAAGTGATTTATAACCATGTGATCCTGGTGCTCAAAGGTGTATCGCTTCAGGTGCCCGAGGGTAAAGTTGTCGCCTTGCTCGGTGGCAACGGGGCTGGCAAAACCACCACCTTGCGCGCTGTGAGCAATTTGCTTGCAGGCGAACGCGGTGAGGTGACCAAGGGTTCTGTCGAATTACGCGGTGAGCGGATCGAAAACCTCACGCCGGCGCAAATGGTCGATCGAGGTGTGATCCAGGTGATGGAGGGCCGTCACTGTTTTGCCCACTTGAGCATTGAAGATAATTTATTGACCGGCGCCTACACCCGCAAAGATGGTAAGGCGGCGATCGCCCAAACGCTCGAAAAAGTTTATAACTATTTCCCGCGGTTAAAGACCCGACGTAGTTCGCAGGCCGCCTATACCTCAGGGGGTGAGCAGCAAATGTGCGCCATTGGCCGCGCTTTGATGGCCAACCCGCGGATGGTTTTGCTCGATGAACCTTCGATGGGATTGGCGCCTCAAATTGTTGAAGAGGTTTTTGAGATCGTTAAAGATCTGAATACTAAAGAGAAAGTTACGTTTTTACTCGCTGAGCAAAACACCAATATGGCGCTTCGCTATGCCGATTATGGCTATATTTTGGAGAGCGGTCGGGTGGTGATGGATGGTGAGGCCAAAGCGCTTGCTGAAAATGAAGACGTCAAAGAGTTTTATCTTGGTGTTAGCGGCGAAGGGCGCAAAAACTTTAAAGATGCGAAGTTTTACCGCCGCCGCAAGCGCTGGCTATCTTAAGTTCTCAACGCTGAGCGAATAAGCATGTCTACACAGACCAACCCTGCCGCCTCGCATCCCAAGGATGCAGCTTCGCAAGCTAGTTCGGTCGGATCGCACGCGAGTTTTTCCCCTGGATCATCGACCGTACCAGATGCTGGATCAGCCTACTTTGACAGTCGCGAGACGCGTAGCGCGGAGCAGCGCGAAGCCTCGCTCTTTGCAGCCCTACCCGCATTCATCGCCCATGCAAAAGCCCATGCGCCAGCCTGGGCTAAGCGATTGCAGGGTTTTGATGCGCAGTCGATTCATTCACGCAAGGCACTCGCTGCGCTTCCGGTCTTGCGCAAGTCGGCGTTAAAAGACTTACAAAGCATCGACCCACCCTTCGGTGGGTTTAACGCCACGCCCGTTGGCAAGATGAGCAGGCTTTTCATGTCGCCAGGCCCGATCATGGACCCGGAAGGTACAGGTGCTGATCC